>CANRMK010000168.1 GCA_947631715.1 uncultured Acetatifactor sp. | reverse complement strand
ATCGTTCTCTCGTCCAGTCCGTCCGGCAGAGCTCCTTTGTTCATAAATCTGCTGGCGCTCAATTCCACAAGCCGCAGGATCTCCTCGTGGGGATTTGCGATGACGCCGCTGGCGGCAGGCTTCTTGATCCCTTTCCTCGCCGCGGTCTCCACCGCCTCCGTCACGGCCGCCACATCGCCCTTTATCACGATGGTGACGAGCCGTCCGCCCAGCTTCCTCTCCCAGGTGGCCAGCTCCACGCCGGAGGTCTTGCACATGATATCCAGTGCATCCACGGCCGCCACCACGCCTGAGACTTCAATAAAGCCTAACGAAACATTGTCCATTTCCCGGCTCCTTTCCCTTTCGGTACCGTATCAGATGCGGGGAAGGATCTTCTCCACGTCCGCGTGGGGCCTGGGGATCACATGGGCTGCCACCAGTTCGCCCAGTCTGCTTGCTGCTGCAGAGCCGCTCTCAACGGAAGCCTTTACCGCTCCCACATCGCCGCGCACCATCACAGTTACCAGTCCGGAACCGATCTTCTCGGTGCCTATCAGCGTTACCTCGGCGGACTTGGTCATTGCATCGGCTGCTTCGATAGCAGCGGTCAATCCCCTTGTCTCTACCATTCCCAGTGCTTCCTGTGCCATAATCGTTGTTCTCCTTTCATGTTGGAAAATGTTTATGATTTATCAAATGCATTCAGCTTCAGCATCTTCTCCGTGTCTTTTGTGGGACGCGGGATAATGTGTTTCTGAACCACGCCGGTGAGGGATTTCGCTTTCTCCTCACCTGCTGCCATAGCGGCTTCCACGTCCGCCACGCTTCCCCGGAACTTGATGGTGACAAGCAGGGGCACCGGCAGCGAATCCGCGTTCGCGGGCTTGTTCTTGTCAAAGGTCTCCAGTCTGACATTGGCTGCCTTGCAGCCCGCATCTGCCGCAATGAACGCACAGGCCAGTCCGTACACCTCCAGAAGTCCTACTGCTTCCTCCATGCTTCCTCCCGTTCCGCCGCCAGCGGCGGCTTAGCTCCCAGTTACTTGTTGATGATGGCGATCTTTAACCCTGTCATGGCAAGGTTGGTCTTGAGCGCCTCGTTGATCTGCTCCAGCGGATAGGTGTGAGTGATCAGCTTATCTATGGGAAGTCCGATCTTCTTTGCACTCTTTAAGAAGTCAAAGGTGGTGGCGTAATCTCTCAGGGTGTACACCCAGCTTCCCACCGTGGTGATCTCCTTGGAGCAGATATCAAAGTGCGGATTGATAGTAGCATCGCCGCCGTTGATGAAAAATCCCAGTTCGCAGAGGCCGCCGCCGTTGCGGATGAACTTGTAAATATTGGAATGGGCCGCAGGGGATCCTGTGCACTGGAATGCGAAATCGGCAAGATGCCCGCCGCACTTTTCCTGCACAGCAGCCGCCAGCGCCTCGATTCCCTTGTGCTCCTTAAAGTTCACCGTCTCGGCTGCGCCCAGCTCCCTTGCAAAGTCAAGGCGCTTCTGCTCGCCGTCCACAGCCACGATGGTATTGATTCCCATGGTGCGCAGGATAGCAATGCAGATCAGTCCGATGGGGCCGCAGCCCTGTACCACCACTCTGCTGTTGAACCGCAGGATATTGGTGCTCTTTGCCCTCTCTACCGCGTGGATCAGCACTGCGCAGGGCTCGATGAGCACTCTGGAATACAGATCCAGGTCACTTACATTAAATACAGTGGAGCCTCCCCGGATCAATATGTAGTCGGAGAACCAGCCGTTCAGATGGATATCGTCGTCCGGAAGCAGCCCGTACACATCGGCGCCGCCCACATTCTGCTTGTTCAGGTCGAACATGGTGATGTCCGGATTGTCCTTGAAGATCATGCAGGAGACTACCTTATCCCCCACTTTCAGATCCTTTCCGGCGCTGTCTTTCTTTACGTTCTTTCCCATCTTTACGATCTCTCCGGTTCCCTCGTGGCCCAGCGCCACGGGAATCAGTCCGAAAGGATCCCTCTTGAATTCATGGGCGTCAGTTCCGCAGACGCCGCAGCCCTCCACCTTGACCAGGATATCATCGTCTCCCACCTCCGGCATGGGGAACTCTTTCACATCAAAGTGCTCCAGGCTTGTGAGCATCGCCACATGTGCGGTCTTCGGAATCGCTCTGTCCGCGCCTGCGCCCGCACTGCCGGAACCTGCCATGGCCGCCGAGCCTGCCATATTGGCCAGCACCTGTTTCACGATCTCTTCAATCTGTGCCGTATCAGCCATTTCTATTACTCCTTTCCTGAAAATTATGCAGCATAATTTTTATTTTCACCAGGTGAAATTTTAAAAAACGTTTCACTTGCGATGGAAGAATTGCCCCGCAATTCTTCCCGGTAAAATATAGTTTTTCTTAGGCGGCGTACTCTGACGCCTTAGAAAAACATTTTACCAGATGAAACATAGAAAATCTTAGGCGGCGCACTTTGACGCCTTAGATTTTCTTTTCATCTTATACAGAGGCTGTCCGCCATCACGCATCTCCTGCTCTTGGTAAAGGACTTCGCGCTGGTCAGCCCCTCGCCGGTGCGGCTTGCAATGGTAAAGGTGCAGTACCCCTCTCCCCCGAAGCCCAGCGCCGCGTAAGAGGGCGCGTTCTTTACGAGGATAGCGGTGTCGATGGCTCTCGCATACTTGGTGATATTGTCGATGTTCTTGGAGTGGATATGGGCCGAATGACGGTTCCCGTGTTCCAGCCATACCGCTTTTTCGATGGCATCGTCGATATCCTTTGCCCGCACCATGCCCAAAATCGGCATCATCAGCTCTTCCGCGATCAGCGGGTGCTCTTTCTCGCCCTCGAACACAATGCAGCGTATGTTGTCGGGTACGGTGACGCCGATCATGCCCATCAGGGTCTTTGCGTCCCGGCCCACGCATTTGCGGTTCAGCCCCTTGGGCGTCAGCACCGTGGCCACCAGCTTATCCTGCTCCTCCTTAGAAGCCAGGTAGCAGCCCTGCTCTGTGAGCATATAGTGCATCAGCTCATCTGCGACGGAATCCACCGCCACGATCTCTTTCTCCGCGATGCAGGGAAGATTATTGTCAAAGGTACAGCCGTTTACAATGTCCTCTGCGGCTTTTCTCACATCGGCGGTCTCGTCCACCACAGCGGGAGGGTTTCCTGCCCCCGCGCCGATGCCCCTCTTTCCGGAGGAAAGCACCGCAGTCACTACGCCGGGCCCGCCTGTGGCCACAAGGAGCGGAATGTCCTTATGCTTCATCATGACAGCGCTGGAATCCAGCGTCGGCTTCTCCACGGTACATGCCACATTGTCGGGGCCGCCTGCCTCCAGGGACGCCTCATTGATCATATTCAGTGCAAAGATAGACGTCTTGATGGCCTGCGGGTGGGGGTTGAACACCACCGTATTGCCCGCGGCGATCATGCCGATACAGTTGCAGATCACGGTCTCGCTGGGATTGGTGCAGGGCGTGATGGCTCCGATCACGCCGAAAGGTCCCATTTCGATCAGGGTCAGCCCCCTGTCTCCGGACCAGGCAGTGGTCTTTAGATCCTCCGTTCCCGGAGTCTTGTCCGCCACCAGGTGATGCTTTAACGTCTTATGCCCCACATTGCCCATGCCGGTCTCATCTACGCCCATTCTCGCCAGCACCTCAGCATTTTCATGGGTCTTTCTTCTAATGTTGTTTATGATCTGTTCTCTCTGATCCAGAGACATTCTGCGCACAATGGCCTGGGACTGTTTTGCCGCAGCAATGGCTTCGTTCATGTCGGCAAAAACTCCGTGGCTCTTTGCGGCCGGCTCGGCGATGTTAAGCTTTGCCACCACTTCCTGCACAATGTCCTGTACCAGGTTCTCATTTACAAGCACGCGATTACCTCCTCAAAAATAGATTTTCCATAGGCGGCCAGCTCCGTATCCTGCGCTGCGCTTCCGCCGCTGACGCCCAGGGCCCCCAGGATCACGCCGTTCTTCTTCAGAAGCTCTCCGCCCCCGAAGATCACGATCCTGCCCTGGTTGGTAAACTGGATCCCATACAGGCTCTGCCCCGGCTGGCTTAAGGCCCCCAGCTCCGCTGTAGACATCTGGAATGCAACGGAAGTATATGTCTTATTCAGCGCCACATCAAAGCTTCCTGGATAAGCGCCATCCATACAGTGGACCGCCACCGGCTTTCCCGATGCATCTGAAACAGCCGTCACAACTCTCATGTTCCATTCTGCAGCTTTCTTCTCGATCCGTTCGATGAGCTTACACGCCATGGCCAGAGTCATATCAGTCCTGACCAGGCCGCCGCACGCTTCCGTCATACCTGCCGTCTGGGCGCCGTTTCCGCCGGGCATCCTGCTTATGACCTCCCGGACGATGGTCTCTATAGCTGAATGATCCATAGGGGTTACTTTCCCAACTGCTCCAGTACCTTTCTGGTGATCTCAGCCACCAGATCGGGGGATGCAGCCTTATCCGCCTTGCTCGTGCAGCCACCGCCGCAGGTATGGCAGCTGGGTTTTCCTTCTCTTGCGTTGGGGCAGAGATTTGCGGGGTGTCTTCCTTTCATGCCGAACTGTCTTCTGATCTCATAGAGGTCCTCCACCTGCTGAGGTGTGAACTCCTTGGGGCCGCCCAGCATTCTGGACTGGTAGAGAAGCTGTGCATAGAACTCCACGGACTCCATCTTCAGGTATGCGCTGAGCAGGGAATCCGAATAGGTCAGAGCGCCGTGATTCTCCAAGAGTACGGCGTCAAAATACTGCACATATTCGGAAACCGCATCAGGGATCTCCATAGTGGAAGGTCTGCCGTACTTTGCGATGGGCACGCAGCCAAGCGCGATCACTGCCTCGGGCATGATGGGCTGCGTCAGGGGGATTCCAGCAATGGCAAAGCTGGTGGCATACACAGGGTGGGCATGCACCACGCTTCTCACATCGGGCCTCTCCTGATACACACGCATGTGCATCTTGATCTCGGAAGAGGGCTTAAAGCTGCCGTTCGCCTGGATCACATTGCCCTGGGCATCCACCTTGCAGATGTATTCAGGGGTCATAAATCCCTTGGAAACGCCGGTGGGGGTGCAGAGAAATTCGTTATCGTTCAGCTTTACGGAAATGTTGCCGTCGTTGGCGGCCACCATGTTCCTGTTGTAGATGCGCTTACCGATGTCGCAAATCTCTTTTTTGATTTCGTACTCGTTTTGCATTTTCTTTCCTCCTAATTCTTTGATTTATCTGTACTCAGCATGGCATGATGATGGATGCTGAACAGTTTCGTGGTTTTACAGCTCTATTATAAGTCCATATCCCACATAAGTCAACAAAATGCTATTTGTTTTGTGTTGTTTTTATAACAATTCAGCCCCTCATCTCTGGCGTCTGGGCCTGACCACAGGCCGATCCAGATACTTAAGGAGCTCCTCTACTCCCTCCCCGGTGACGGAATCCACGTAAAAGATCCTCTCGCAGCCTGAATTTTTAAGCCAGAGGCCCGCCAGTTCCCGGTCGGCCCTGGGGTCGTTGATCTTGGTGACAATGCCGATGACCTCGCGGTTCACCATACAGGTGATATTGGGCGGGAACAGGGTATAAGGCTCTGTAGCCGCCGCCAGAAGCCCCACCACATCGGCCTCATAGGAATACAGGGCCAGCGC
>CANRMK010000167.1 GCA_947631715.1 uncultured Acetatifactor sp. | reverse complement strand
CCGGCAGAAGAGGCTTGACTTTTTTTCGGAAAGTAGGTAGTATTAGAAAATAGCAGGATATAAAGGCAATGATGGTGCACAGTAAGATTTCATCTTCTGCCAGAGAGAGGCGGCCATTGGCTGTAAGCTGCCTCCAGTTCAGATGAAAGACTGAAATTCACACCGGAGCCGTCTCTGTGAAGCGCGGATCGTGTCAGCAGAGGCCGTGGGCGCACGTTATGCGCGAAAATGAGAGCCCGCCGTACGATAGGAAAGGCGGGAAGCAGGGTGGTACCGCGGATATGATTCGTCCCTCGCAGCCGTGACGGCTTCGGGGGACGTTGTTCGTTTGGAAAAAGAGGACCCAGGGCGGGAACGGGGAACGGAAGAGATCAGAGGATCGCAAGGAACCGTAAGAGGACAAAAGAAACAGCAGACAGATCAAGAAAGGAACAGGACATGAAAGCCAAATTAGACCAGATCAGGCAGAAAGTGACGGAGCAGGTACGAAACTGCGACAGCACGGAAAAGCTCAATGAGATCAGAGTGGGCATCCTCGGAAAGAAAGGAGAGCTCACCGACTTACTGAAATCCATGAAAGAATATGCGCCGGAGGAGCGGCCTAAGATCGGCCAGATGGTCAACGAGGCCAGGGCCGAGATTGAAAAGCTCTTAGAGGAGCAGAAGACAAGGCTGGAGCAGAGTA
This sequence comes from uncultured Acetatifactor sp., assembly GCA_947631715.1. GTDB lineage: Bacteria > Bacillota > Clostridia > Lachnospirales > Lachnospiraceae > Acetatifactor. The sequence continues at coordinate 4,938 of CANRMK010000167.1, read as the reverse complement.
TCCGGGAGGCCAGAATGAAAGCGGAGGTCATCGATGTGACCCTGCCGGCAAAGAAGAGCGAGCTTGGCCACAGACACCCCAATACCATCGTGCTGGAGGAGGTGGAGCGCATCTTTACCGGCATGGGCTATGAGGTGGTGGAAGGCCCGGAGGTGGAAAAGGACTACTATAATTTTGAGGCGCTGAACATTCCGGCGGACCACCCTGCAAAGGACGAGCAGGATACCTTTTACATCACGGGTGATATTTTATTGCGCACACAGACCTCCGGAGTACAGGTGCATGAGATGGAGAAAGGGAAACTGCCCATCCGTATGATCGCGCCCGGAAGAGTGTTCCGCGCAGACGAGGTGGATGCTACCCACTCGCCCTCTTTCCACCAGATCGAGGGCCTGGTCATCGATAAGAATATCACCTTTGCCGATCTGAAAGGCACGCTGGCGGAGTTCGCCAGAGAACTGTTCGGCAGCGGCACAAAAGTAAAATTCCGCCCTCATCATTTTCCCTTTACGGAGCCCAGCGCGGAGATGGATGTGACCTGTTTTAAATGCGGCGGGAGCGGCTGCCGTTTCTGTAAGGGAAGCGGCTGGATCGAAATCTTAGGCTGCGGAATGGTGCATCCCCATGTGCTTGAGATGAGCCATATCGATCCCGAGGAATATGTAGGCTTTGCGTTCGGCGTGGGCCTGGAGCGCATCACCCTCTTAAAATATGAGATCGACGATATGCGGCTTCTCTATGAAAATGACATCCGTTTCCTGAAACAGTTCTAAGGAGACAGGAGCGGGCGCTGGTTGTACAGTGGAGCCCAAAGGAAGTTCAAAAGAATATATGAGTGAAGAAAGGATACCTGTAAATCATGAATACGGCATTATCATGGATCAAAGCATATGTCCCCGGCTTAAGCTGCACCGATCAGGAATACTGCGATGCAATGACCCTTTCCGGCACTAAGGTGGAGGGCTATGTCCGCAGGGACAAGAACCTTGAAAAAATCATCATAGGACAGATCGTTTCCATCGAACCTCACCCCGATGCGGATAAGCTGATCGTCTGCCAGGTGGACACAGGGAAAGAGACGATTCAGATCGTCACCGGCGCGTCCAATGTAAAAGCGGGCGACAAGGTGCCTGTAGTGCTTGACGACGGAAAGGTGGCGGGAGGACACGACGGCGGCCCGCTTCCCGAGGAGGGAATCCGGATCAAGGCGGGAAAGTTAAGAGGAGTGGCATCTAACGGCATGATGTGTTCCATCGAGGAGCTGGGCTCCGACCGGAATATGTATCCCGAAGCGCCCGAAAACGGCATCTATATTTTCCCGGAGGACGCGGAAGTGGGCGCCGATGCGGTGGAGGCCCTGGGGCTGCACGATACGGTCTTTGAGTACGAGATCACCAGCAACCGTGTGGACTGCTACAGCGTCCTTGGGATCGCCAGGGAAGCCGCCGCTACGTTCAGAAAGCCCTTTGTGCCTCCTGTGATCGCCCCTGTGGGAAACGGTGAGGACGTCCATGATTACATCTCCGTGGAGGTAAAGGATACGGATCTGTGTCCCAGGTACCTGGCGAGGGTCTGCAAGAACATTAAGATCGGCCCGTCACCTAAGTGGATGCAGAGAAGACTGGCGGCCAGCGGTATCCGCCCCATCAACAATCTGGTGGATATCACGAACTATGTGATGGAGGAATACGGACAGCCCATGCACGCCTTTGACCTGGACACTGTTGCGGGAAAGAAGATCATCGTGCGCCGGGCCCAGGACGGGGACGAATTCCAGACTCTGGACGGACAGGTCAGGAAGATGGACAGCGAAGTGCTGATGATCTGCGATGCGGAAAAGGAGATCGGTATCGCAGGCATTATGGGCGGAGAGAATTCCAAGATCACCGACAATGTGCACACGGTGCTTTTTGAGGCGGCTATCTTTAACGGCCCCAACATCCGCAAGTCCGCAAAGCGCATCGGACTGAGGACGGACGCCTCCGGAAAATTCGAGAAAGGCCTTGAGCCCCACAACGCGGAGGATGCCATCAACCGCGCCTGCCAGCTGATCGAGGAGTTCGGCTGCGGGGAAGCGGTAGGCGGCATGGTGGATGTATCCGTTCCCATGCCCGCTCAGAAGAGTCTTCCGTTCTGCCCTGATAAGTATAATAAGCTTCTGGGTACAGATGTGAAACGGGAAGAGATGCTGGAGATCTTTGACAGGCTGGAGGTGGGCCACACTGCAGATTCCCAGGGGAATGTGACGCTTCAGATCCCGTATTTCCGCCAGGACCTGAACTGTGATGCGGACATGGCGGAGGAAGTGGCAAGATTTTACGGATATGACAAAATCCCTACAACGCTGCCAAAGGGCGAGGCGACCACGGGAAAGCTCTCCTATAAGCTGCGCATCGAGCAGAAAGCAAGGGATATCGCGGAGTACTGCGGTTTCTCCCAGGGAATGACCTATTCCTTTGAGAGCCCCAAGGTGTTCGACAGGCTGCGCCTGGGGAAAGATGATAAGCTCAGGGAGACCGTCACCATACAGAACCCTCTCGGGGAGGATTTCTCCATTATGAGGACGCTGCCGTTAAACGGCATGCTCACCAGCCTCGCGTCCAACTATAACCGGAGAAATAAGGATGTGAAGCTGTACGAGCTGGCCAATGTCTATCTGCCAAAGTCCCTGCCGCTGGAAGAGCTTCCGGACGAGCGCATGCAGCTGACCCTGGGCTTTTACGGAGAGGGGGACTTCTTCACCTTGAAAGGCGTTCTGGAGGAGTTCTTTGTCAGCGTGGGCATGACCGAGCAGCCTGAGTACGACCCGGAGGCCGGGAAGCCTTTCCTGCATCCCGGAAGACAGGCGCTGGTCCGGTATAAAGGTACAGTCCTGGGGTATCTGGGAGAGGTGCACCCGGAAGTGCTGGACAATTATGAGATCGGGGCAAGAGCCTATGTGGCGGTGCTGGATATGCCCAGTGTAGAGCCGTTTACCACCTTTGACAGAAAATATGAGGGCATTGCGAGATTCCCCGCCGTCAGCCGGGATCTGAGCATGGTCGTTCCCAGACATATCCTGGCGGGCCAGATCGAGCAGATGATCCGCCAGAGGGGCGGAAGACTGCTGGAGAACTGCGAGCTTTTCGATATATACGAGGGAAAGCAGATCAGGCCGGGCTTTAAGTCCATGGCGTACTCCGTCACGTTCCGGGCAAAGGACAGGACCTTAGAGGAGAGCGATGTGAACGGCGCCATGAAGAAGATCCTGAACGGACTGGAGCAAATGGGGATCGAGCTGAGACAGTAAAGGATATACAGCTTCGCAGCCGTCAAAGCGGCCGAAAAATTTCAAGCTGTTATGAAATAGCCGCTGATGCGGCAGAATGAGAGGAAAAACATGGAAAAGAAGAATGTCTGGGAGAATTATACGGCAAAGCAGCTCAAGGAGCTGGAAAAACTGAATCTGGAATACAGGGATTTTTTGGATAACGGCAAGACGGAGCGGGAGTGCATCGACACGATCGTGAATACCATTGAGGCAGAGGGGTACCGGGAGCTGGAGAGCGTGAGAAAAGCCGGCGGCGCTCTGAAGAAAGGGGATAAGGTATACAGTGTATGGATGAACAAGTCCATCGTGATGTTCCGTCTGGGGACAAAGCCTCTGGAGGAGGGGATCAATATCCTGGGGGCCCATATCGACAGCCCCAGGCTGGACATCAAGCAGAACCCTCTGTATGAGGACGGGGGCTTTGCCTATTTGGATACTCACTACTACGGCGGTGTAAAGAAGTATCAGTGGGTGACGATTCCCCTGGCAATCCATGGGGTCGTGGTGAAAAAGGACGGCTCCACCATAGAGCTTAACGTGGGGGAAAACGAGGACGATCCCGTGTTCTTTGTGTCCGATCTGCTTGTGCATCTTGCGGGAGAGCAGATGGAGAAGAAAGCGTCCAAGGTGATCGAGGGAGAGGCCCTGGACCTGATCGTGGGGAATAAGCCTATCGTCATCGACAAAAAGGACAGTGCGGGGAAAAAGAGCGGAGAGGACGGGGAGAACCGGGCAAAGGAGGCAGTAAAGGCCGGAATTCTTGAGATCCTTAAGACGACCTATGACATTGAGGAGGAGGATTTTATCTCTGCGGAGCTTGAGATCGTGCCTGCAGGAAAGGCGAGGGACGCAGGCTTTGACCGCAGCATGATCCTGGCCTACGGACAGGACGACAGGGTCTGCGCTTTTACCTCCATGCGGGCCATGCTGGATGCAAAAGCGTCGGACCGCACCAGCTGCTGTATTCTGGTGGATAAGGAGGAGATCGGATCCGTGGGCGCCACGGGAATGCATTCCCGCTTCTTTGAAAATGCTGTGGCGGAGCTGATGGACCTGAGCGGGGAGTACAGCGAGCTTGCCCTGCGCAGATGCCTGGCCCGCAGCTGCATGCTCTCCTCCGATGTGAACGCAGGGTTCGATCCGGCATACGCCTCCTGCTTTGAGAAGAAGAACGCTTCCTATCTGGGCGGCGGAATGGTGTTCAGCAAATACACCGGGGCCCGCGGAAAGAGCGGCTCCAACGATGCCAATGCGGAGTATCTGGCGCATTTAAGGGGAATCCTGGACGAAAAGAAGGTCGTTTACCAGACGGCGGAGCTGGGCAAGGTAGACGTGGGCGGCGGCGGAACCATTGCATATATTCTGGCGCAGTACGGTATGAATGTGGTGGATTGCGGCGTGGCAGTGCTGAACATGCATGCGCCCTGGGAGGCCACCAGCAAAGGGGATGTCTATGAGACATACAGAGGATATGTGGCATTTGTGGAGGGAGCAGCCCTGTGATGCTGAAGACAAGGGATTTTTATTTTGATCTGCCCCCGGAGCTGATCGCTCAGGATCCTCTGGAGGACAGATCCTCCTCCAGGCTTCTGGCGCTGGAGAAGAAAACAGGCCAGGTGTCCCACCAT
>CANRMK010000166.1 GCA_947631715.1 uncultured Acetatifactor sp. | reverse complement strand
TGGGTATCACAAGAGATTGACAGAGGGACGGCGGATGAATCAGGTAGAGATAAAAAGAAGACAGGCTCAGGCAATATCGGCCATATTGACACTGCTTACCGTGACTGTGGTCTCGAGAGCGGTGGGCTGCAACGGCGCCGCTTATGCTGCGGCTGCGGCGGAGGCTTTCGCGCTTCTGTGGCTCGTGATCGGCGGCAGCCTGACGGAGACGCTTGGCAGACTTCTGCGGATCCGCGCTTCCAGGGGGCAGTATAAGAACGCAGAGCGGCTCAGGAGAAATACCATGGTCTTTCAGATGTCGGCGGGGCTGATAGGGAGTATTGTGCTGTTTGCCGGGGCGGACTGGATCGCGGCACGTGTATTCCGGATACAGTACGCTGCCCTGATTCTCATGATCCTGGCTCCGGCTGTCTTTCTGCGGACGGTGTCTTCGGTGCTGCTTGGATATTTTCAGGGGGAGGGATCGGAGCTTCCCGCTGCGGCGGCCGGGATCCTGCGGCAGATCTTTATTCTGGGCTTCGGCCTTTTGTTCGGGAGCATATTAAAGGACTATGGAAGCAGGGTGAGCAGGCTGCTGGTGCAGGAGAACTTTATGTCCATGTACGGCGGGGCCGGCATTGCCATTGCGGTAAGCGCCACGGAAGTCCTGATCGTCCTTTTTCTCTTTCTCATCTATAAGGGGAGCAAAAGGCGCAGCAGGGAGCCGTACCGGCTGGAAAGCGGCCGCACAGCGGAATCCATGGGTGACAGTATGAGGCTGCTCTGGAGCAGCCGGGCTGTGCAGTGGCTTACAGAAATTCTGTGCTTTCTGCCGCTTCCGCTGGGGCTTGTGTTTTTGCAAAAGAGCGCCGCGGAGGATGTCTCTTCGGAGTACGGCGCGTATTTGGCCGGGTACGGGAGTCTCTGCGGCTGTCTGGCTGTGGCAGTGCTGTTCGTTCTGCTGCCGGTCTGCGGCAGAGTGGCGGCGCTTCTCCGAAAGGAAGAGCAGAGATTTGCCAGGACAGTATTTCAGTGCGGCTTGCATGCCGGAACGGTATACGGTGCATTCGGCGCCATGTTCGTGACGGTCCTGTCGGACCAGCTTGGAGGACTGATCTGTCCGGAGCAGGCGCAGCTGGCCGGTCGGATGCTCAGAGGAGGCGGCCTCGCCGTTGTCCTTTTGCCGCTGGCCCTGTATTTTGGAAGATATCTGATCCTGACAGGGGGAAAGGTACCGGTGCTTGGGGCGGCCGGCGCAGGGACGGCGGTATATGCGGTGATGACGGCAGTTCTGGTGAACCGGGACGGCATCGGGGCGCTGGCGCTGGTGTACGCCGGGCTGGCGGGAATGGGAGTGGTCTGTATCCTTTTGGGAATGTCGGCGGTGCGCCAGCTGCGTGTGCGCCCTGACTGGCTTCCGGTATTGGTGCTCCCCGCAGGGGCCGCTGCAGTGTCCGGGTTGATCTGTATGCTTCTCGGCAGGCTGCTTACGCCCCATCTCGGAAATCTGGTGACGGTCATTGTGGCGCTGGTGGTGGGCCTTGCCCTATACTGGGCTGTATTGATCCTGCTTCGTGGATTCCGGGAGACTGAGCTGGACGTGATACCGGGCGGTGGGTTGATCCGAGCCCTGGGACAGCTTTTCCGCGTCTTTTGAAGACCGGGCGCGGCAGGAGACAGGCCGCTGTGTATAAAAATTGGAAAATAAGCTGATACTGTTCTCATCAAGGCAGTTCTGCGGGACAGGCTCCCGGAGCACGGGCCTTTTACCCGGGGGTATGAGTATGAGATTTCTGAAAGGTATCGGCTTGTTCTTTCTCTATCCGCTTACGATGCTGGCGCTTGGCTTTTTTGCGGGGGCGGAGACATACCGCTTTTTTTATCCCGATCAGGGGAGCATTTCAGAGAGTGCAGAACCGGCGGACAGGGGGGCGGATCCAGAGATGAAAGAGACGCAGGAGGACGGGCTCCATAAGACGGCGCAGGAGGAAGAGCCGCCGGAGGCAAGGAGTGTTGGCGCTTATTCCGATACTCTCTATGTGGGCACGGAGTATGTGCTGGAGGAGACGGATGTCCTGCGGAAGACAGTGGTGGAGACTACCTGGCGTCTGCCGGACCGGTATGTGGGAATGAACAGGGAACAGTTTCTGGCCGCGCTGGAAATCTATGAGGCGTCTCCGCCCCTGTCGGAGCTGGAGCGGGGATTTATCGGGCTTGAGGTGCTCTCCTTTTCCCGGGAGAGAGTGGTGGTCCGGATGGATTACAGATATGTACAGCCGGGAGAAAGCTTTTATCTGGCGGCTTACGATAATAAACTGGTGGTATATCTGGAAGACAAAAAAACGGTATACATTGAGACGGAGATATCTCTGGAGGATCTTCCGGAGGAAGTACAGCAGGATGTGATCCAGATGAAAAAATTGGAGGACGAGGAAGAGCTCTACGGTTTTCTGGAGACTTATTCGTCCTGAGACAGAGAGGATGCGGAGGATGGCTCAGATCAGGATCGGAGTGATAGGGGGCGGTGCTTCCGGCATGATGGCCGCCATTACAGCTGCCAGACAGGGCGCGGAGGTCACGGTTCTTGAGAGAAATAACAGACTGGGGAAAAAGCTGCTCTCCACAGGAAACGGCCGGTGCAATCTGGGGAATATGGATATGGATCCGGGCCATTATCATACGGAACAGCCCGGCCTGCTGGAACATTTTCTAAAGCGTTTTTCCACAGAGGACACGATCTCATTTTTTCAGGGGATCGGAGTGCTTTTGAAAGATAAGGGCGGCTATCTTTACCCGGCCTGCGAGCAGGCGGCGGTGGTTCAGGATGCTCTGCGGTACGAGCTTGACAGCCTGCATGTGCGCGAGATTACAGAATGCCATATCAGGGAGATAGGGCGTGACGGGAGGACGGGAAAGCTGCAGGTCAGTACAGGAGAGAAGACGTATCTGTTCGACAGGGTGATTCTCGCCTGCGGCGGACAGGCTGCGCCGGGGACCGGATCCGATGGCAGCGGCTATAAGCTGGCCAGGCAGATGGGACACAGCCTGATCCCGGTGGTGCCGGCGCTGGTGCAGCTTAGGTGCGGGGAGACCTGTCTTAGGAGTGTGGCTGGAGTGCGGGCCGATGCGGAAATTTCTGCCTGGTGCGGAGAAAGCTGTGCCGCCAGGGAGAGGGGAGAACTGCAGCTGACGGATTACGGTGTATCGGGCATCCCGGTGTTTCAGATCAGCCGGGTGGTGAATTACATAATGAGAGAACACAGAGAGGTAAAACTGCGGATAGATTTCCTGCCGGATTACGGGGAAGCGGAGTATGCCAGGCTCAAGGCGGCCAGGAAATTGCTGCTGCAGGAGGAGCGGACTGTGGAGGAGTTCTTCACTGGACTTCTGCACAAAAAGCTGATGTGCCTCTTTATCCGCATGGCGGGGCTTAAGCCGGGCGATCGGATAGCTCTCGCGGACCCTGCGGCAATAGAAAAGGTATACGGGCTGATCCGGCGGTGGGAGCTCCATGTGACGGGGAGCAATTCCTTTGAGAGCGCTCAGGTCTGCGCCGGGGGCGTACCCCTTGACGAGGTGACAAAGGACCTGGAATCCCGAAAGCTTCCGGGCGTGTTTTTCGCGGGGGAGGTTCTGGACGTGGACGGCCGATGCGGGGGCTATAATCTGCAGTGGGCGTGGTGCAGCGGCTATCTGGCGGGAATGGCCGCAGCAGCCGGGGAAAGGCAGGGGGCGTATGCTCAGGATACATCAGCTTAAGGCAGGGGCGCAGCTCGGAAATGAGGGACTGAAAGAGCGGGCGGCGAGATTTCTGCGGATCCCGGCAAATGAGATCCGGGAGATACATATTGTGAGGCGGTCCGTGGACGCCAGAAAGAAACCGGAGATCTTCTATAATTACACACTGGACGTAAAAGTGCGGCATGAGGAAAAAATTCTGGGCCGTTTCCGCGGCAGGGAGAATCAGGTGAGCCCTGCGGAAACTGTCCCATATGTCTTTCCGAAGACAGGGGAGAGAGAGCAGGAAGATCCGCCGGTCATTGTGGGAATGGGGCCGGCGGGGCTTTTTTGCGGTTATTTTCTGGCTCTGCACGGATACCGGCCAATCCTGCTGGAACGGGGCAGAGCCGTGGAGGAAAGGCAGAAGGACGTGGAGCGCTTCTGGGAGACGGGAATCTTGGATCCCGATTCCAATGTGCAGTTCGGAGAGGGAGGCGCAGGCGCCTTTTCCGACGGGAAGCTGAACACTCTGGTGAGGGATAGGGACGGAAGAAACGGTGTTGTGTTAAAGACCCTGGCAGGGTTCGGCGCCGGTGAAAGCATTTGCTATGAGGCAAAGCCCCACATTGGAACGGATGTGCTCTGCCAAGTGGTGAGGAATATGCGCCGGGAGATCATAGAGCTGGGGGGCCAGGTGCGGTTCTCAAGCTGTGTCACGGAGCTTTTGACGGAGAACGGGGAGGTGAGCGGCGTTGTGGTGAACGGGTCCGAGAGGATCCCCTGCAGACAGGTGGTGCTTGCCTGCGGCCACAGCGCCCGGGATACATTTTACATGCTCAAGAAAAAGGGAGTGCCCATGGAGGCAAAGGCTTTTGCGGTGGGGCTTCGCGTGGAGCATCTTCAGAGCAGGATCAATCTCTGCCAGTACGGCAGGGAGGATCCGGGGCCGTTTGGTGCGGCGTCCTACAAGGTTACGGCCAGGGCTTCCAACGGCCGGAGCGTCTATTCTTTTTGTATGTGCCCGGGGGGATACGTGGTGAACGCGTCCTCCGAGCCGGGGAGGACTGCTGTGAACGGCATGAGCTACAGCGGCCGAAAGGGGAAAAACGCCAACAGCGCTGTAATCGTTTCTGTCACCCCTGAGGATTTCGGATCGGACAGTCCCCTCTCCGGAATCGAGTTCCAGAGGCGTCTGGAAGAGAAAGCCTATGAACTGGGCAGAGGGAAAATTCCCGTACAGCGTTACGGGGAATTCCGGGAAAAGGTGACGCAGGCATCTGGGGACAGGAAAGACAGGACAGAGGAAATCCTCCTGCCGCAGATGAAGGGGGAATATGTCTGGGCAGATCTGAGCCGGCTCCTGCCTCCCTCGTGCAGCGAAGCGTTCGTGGAGGGAATGACGGAGTTCGGCAGGCAGATCAGGGGATTTGACAGTCCGGATACGGTGCTTTCCGGAGTGGAGAGCAGGACTTCCTCGCCGGTGCGGATCCTCAGAGACAAAAGCCTGCAGTCCGAAGTCAGGGGATTGTATCCCTGCGGGGAGGGCGCCGGATATGCCGGCGGGATCACTTCCGCCGCCATGGACGGTCTGCGCATAGCGGAGGCCATCGCGGGGGAGTATGCGCCGCAGGGGAGGGAAAGGCCGGACCGGTGACCCTTTGGACGTAACAGTTCAGCCCATCCGTCGTATTCAGCCCGGTCCTGTCGATGTTCTCCCGGCAGACCGTTGGAGCACGTCGGCACTTGGCGAGGTACTCTCGAGCCTAGTACCGTTACGTGCGGAGCCGAGCGGAAGCGCGTCTGCCGGGAGAACATCGGCAGGACCGGGCGTGACTCGCAGGGGAAAGGCTGAACTGTGTTACTTTTCACACAGTAGCCAGTCATAACATTAGCGCCGTCAGCTTAATCGCTGGCGGCGTCTGGCTCATCACT
>CANRMK010000165.1 GCA_947631715.1 uncultured Acetatifactor sp. | reverse complement strand
ACCGTTTCGCCCTCCCATTCCAGGCCAAACACGCTGTCCCCCAGCGCAAGGATCCTGACGTGCGTTTTCTCCGAACGATCCGCCGGCGCCCCAAGCACGAGCGCCGACAGCAGCGCCAGCAGTACGGCTGCGGCAGCCCCGTATCCTATGTTCTTTCTTTTTAATAATTCTCTCATAATCTCCAAAGCTCTGGCTTCATATATGTCATAATTTTAATTTGATGAAATCACTGGCTGTATCTATACAATCGTTCTGCGATTCTTTCGGCTCCTTTTCCGTCCACAAGTTCCTGCTCCTTTTTGCTGCAGCTCTGGCGCAGACTGAAATTATCCCGGAGAATGCCGATCTGCTCCGTGATCCTGCGAATCAGGTCTTCTCCCTCAGTTAAATAATTTCCCGCCAAACAAGCCGCCTGTCTCCTTTGGAAGCCTTCCACGATCTTTTCCTGATTATCCACGAAAGAAAAGCAGAGGATCGGGACCCCAACGGCACACAGCTCATACAGAGTAGAACCCCCTGCTGTCACCGCAATATCGCAGTCCCCCATCAATCCTGCCATATCGGACACGTTTTTGCAAATGCGGACATTCCCGCGGCCCTGTGCCAGCTTCTCAAGATAATCCCCATGCGTGTTATACGCCCCGCTCACCACATAATACTCCATCCCGCCGGCTATCCTGTGGCTCAGCGCCTGTTCCAGGATCCTACCCGCCAGATTATACCTGTCACTGCCGCCGGTAGTGATCAGCACCTTTTCCGCCCGTTTCCGCACCGACCGGCGGGCATTGGAAAACTCTTTTCGCAAAGGCGCATATTCCGTTCCCAAAAGATACTCCGTCTTTCCGAATGCCGAAGTATACAGAGAAGGCTCCGCAAAAATATTATAATTAATCAGGACATCCACCGGAAGCCCCTGCTGTCCAAAATCATCCATATAACATACCGGCAGGAACTCTCCCACCCGGCGCAGATATTCTTTTGTCACAAAGTAACTGTCCGCCAGAAACACTCCTTTTGCATCCTGACGCAGAATGGGAATCAGCGCATCCAGTTCTTTTTCCGGCGTCCGCCAGGAACCGCCCAGGATCCGGTAATCCTGCCCCTGAGCCTCCAGAAGCGGCACAGCGCCCCGATCCGCCGTCAAAAAGCACACCTGCTCTCCCATATCCTTAAGTGCTGCCGCTATAGAAAGGCACCGCATCACATGGCCTGCACCGATCTCACTGCCCGCGTCCGCTCTGATCCAGATCATAGCTTCCCGCCTTCCCGCAGTTTTTTCTTCCACTCCGCAATATTGTCCTGCCATGAAAACGGATGCGCCTGCCGTATCGCCTCCATATCCCGCACTCTGTGGCTGGTGCCCTGCCCTTTCTGCTTTCTGGGCCGGATCTTTCCGTCCCGCACGGACTGCCAGTTTTCCTGAAACAAAAGTGTGATCTCTCTCATCAGCGCATCATAAGTACTGGCAAAAGTCTCATGGCGTTCGTCGAATACGACCTCTTTCTGGCAAAGAATGTCACCTGTGTCAAGACCGCTGTCCATCAAATGTATGGTGACCCCTTTCGGAGTGTCTTCCAGAAAACTGAAAAAGTTCGGAGCAGATCCTCTGTTATAGGGCAGAAACGACGTATGAAGATTGATCACACGCCCCGGCATAAGTTCCAGCGCCTCCGCCGGAATGATATACCGGTAATTAAAGCTTACCACAAAAGAAGGTTCCAGTTCCTTTATCATTTCCGGAGTCAACCGGTTCGTCAGCTTATACACCAGAGGTTCCCGCTCTTTCAGCCACTGATACAATTCCTCGGTGTTTTCGTTATTGGTCAGAAAGAGTATAGCTCCCTTTTCCAGAGCCTCAAAAGAGAGCGGCGTTCCCCGCTCCAGCGCTCTATTTGTGCGCATTCCCAAAAGGTCTTCATAGTATTTAGGCTTCAGACCATAGCCCGGCCGGATCACTCGGATATTTTCCTCTGTCAGCGTCTCCCCCGCTGCAATGTTTTTTACACAGAAAACGGATCTGCGGAATACCATACTGCTCTCTTCCTGTTCCGCAATGCCGTAAAACGGTACATCAACGGCCTTTTGAGCCGCCCTTACCTCATCCACAAGAGTTCTGTATTCTGACGGCGTCATGGAAAAAGAGGCATCCGGATTCTCAATTCCGCGACTGATGCAGAAATGCTTCTCAATCACAGAAGCCCCCAGCGCTACCGATGTCACGGCGCTCAAACTGCCCATGGAATGATCCGAAAGCCCCACCGGCACTCCGAACCTTTTTTTCATGTCCTGTATCGTGCTCAAGTGCATATCCGCCGGATCCGCAGGGTAGGCGCTGGAGCATTTTAACAAAATGAGCTGTCTGTTTCCTGTGTCATACACTGTTTCCACCGCTTCCCGGATCTCCTCCAGACTTCCCATGCCCGTGGACAGGATCACAGGCTTTCCCTTAGACGCCACATATTTTATCAGCGGCAGATCCACCAATTCAAAAGATGCGATCTTATAAAATTTCAGTCCCAGCTCTTCCAGAAAGTCTACAGCAGTGCGGTCGAACGGCGTGGACAAGAAATCAATCCCCACTTTATCCGCTTCCTCTTTCAGTTCCCGCTGCCATTCCCAGGGAGTGTAAGCTTTCCCGTACAATCCATAGAGATTTTCTCCCTCCCAGGTACCGCTTTTTATCTGAAAATAAGGATTGCTGCAGTCAATCGTCAGCGTGTCCGGCGTATAAGTCTGTATTTTGATACAATCCGCTCCGCTTTCTTTGGCCGCATGTATGATCTCTTTTGCTCTCGCCAGACTGCCCGCATGATTGGCAGACATTTCTGCAATCATATATACGGGGCATCCGTCTCCTATCGTACGATTACCGATTGAGAATCTGTTTTCCCAAAGCATCTTTGCCATAATTCCTCTCATCCCGCCGCTGGCTCCGGCGCACATACATCTTTCCCTATTCCACCCCGGGAACCGTTTGCTCCTCACAGGCTGCCTGTCCGCTCTTTCCTGCTCTCTCCTGCAGCAGCCGATATTTTATTTCCGCCAGCTGCCAGTCCTCCTCTGTATCAATATCCTGGATCTCCATCTCCGACATGATAAGAGGTACTGTTTTTTCCATCACAAGCGCCCGCTGAGCCAGAAAACTTTCTGTGTTCACACAGTAGAACTGGCCCACATCGTGGTAAAAAGGCTCCAGATCCTGCGACCGGGCGTTGCGGTGTTCCGGCCATCGGAACCTGAGATAACCATCCTCCAGCACCACTCCGCGCTGGGGCGGAAAACCGAATCTGACCACTGGCAGTACGCTGTCAGCCTTTGTCTGCTCCAGAAGCTCCATGGCAGCCCTCAGACGATCCGGGGTAAGAAAGGGGGCTGTAGGATAAATGCAGCACACACTGTCAAAATGCTCTCCCAGTTTTTCGTATTCCTCCAGCACCTCCGCCAGCACCTGAGAAGTGACCGCAAAGTCGTTAGAAGTCCTTTCACTGCGGAAAAAGGGAACCTGAGCTCCGTATTTTTCTGCGATACCGGCTATCTCCCGATCATCCGTGGACACCATGACCGTGTCGAAGACACCCGCTCTTAACGCCGCTTCTATGGAATAGGCCAGAATGGGCTTGCCGCAGAACTCTCTGATATTTTTCCGTGGAATCCGTTTGCTCCCGCCTCTTGCCGTAATGATCGCTGCTGTCCTCATTTTATCTCCCTTTCCCCTTAAGACGTCTGACCAAAAGCATTATCCGGTAATACCAGTAAAATCCCACAGGATTTTTATCCTGCATTGCGATCAGTCTCTGTTCTTCCGGCCCGGTATATTGCTTATAATATCTGTTGCTCTGAAAATCCGGGAATCGGCCTTTTACCGTCCTCTGCATCTCTCTTACAAAAGCCTGCCTCGGGTGCGCCACTCCCTGAAAATACGAAAACAGTGTGATCACAAAAGCCAGTTCCACATAGCGATATTCTATCTCTTCCCTGTAAGTTTCCAAAAAGCCTCTCCGGCTGCACTCTTCATAGAGCAGCTCCATAGCCCGGATCCTGTCCCGGCACCGCTCTTCCGATATGCAGTGCACCGTAGACAACGGATGCTGATAGTAATAATACAAGGGTTCTTCCACCCGCTCAAAATGCTCAAAATATAAAGACCACAAGGGACCCGCACAGTTATCCTCGTAAAAGATCCCCTCCGGAAATCGAAGGCCATTCTCCCGAATAACGCTGCCCTTATAGATCCTGACCACCATGCTGCCCGGCCGCAGGATCAACTTCCCATGCTGCTCTTTTCCCAGCTCACCCGTCTGATCCGGAGTATTGTTTTTCACCACAGTCCCGACCCGGTAAGTATGCTCCGACACCATGCTGTAATCGCAGCCCACCAGATCCGCTCCGGTCTCTCCTGCTTTTTCCAGAAGCTTTTCATAGCAGTCCGGCGCCACCCAATCATCGCTGTCAACAAATCCGATCCACTGGCCGGAAGCCGCCTCCAGGCCCCGGTTCTTGGCCCCGCCCTGATGTCTGTTTTCCGGACAGGCAATGACTTTCACTTTTCCGGGATATTTCGCCTCATAATCTCTCAGCACCTCCAGGGAGTTGTCTGTGGAGGCATCGTCTACTGCGATGATCTCATAGTCATCGATGGTCTGGTCGATCAGAGAATCCAGGCAATAGTTCAGTTTTTTATCTGCCGCCATATTATAGACCGGCACAATGACGCTCAGCCGCATCCTGATACCTCCCTGAAACATCGATGCCCTCCGCCGGAACCATCAGACCCATCCCCGCTCTAAAACCGCTTCCCCATGCTCCACCCGGTATACCAGGTCGCACTTCTCGATAGTCTGCAGTCTGTGGGCAATGATGATCAGCGTCTTTTTCCCATGAAGCCTGTTGATGGACTCCATGACAGCCGCCTCCGTATCATTGTCGAGCGCCGACGTGGCCTCGTCCATCACCAGCACTTCCGGGTCATGGTAGAGAGCTCTGGCAATTCCGATCCTCTGGCGCTGTCCGCCGGAAAGTCTGATCCCGCGCTCACCGATTCCGGTCTCCAGCCCCTCCGGCAAGGTCTTTACAAACTCATCCAGCTGCGCTTCCCTGAGCGCCTCCCACAGCCTGTCCTCATCGATCTCTCCCCGCGGGATGCCGAAAGCCACGTTGTTTCGGATGGTATCGTCCAGCATAAAGATCATCTGAGGAATATAACCGATATTTTTCAGCCACCCTCTGTAATTTTCCCGCACATCGACCCCATCCGCCAGAATAGAGCCGGAATTGATCTTGAGCAGTCCCAGCAGGATATCTATCACCGTACTCTTACCGGCGCCGGTAGTCCCCACGATCCCCACAGACGTCCCCACAGGGATCGTCAGATCTGCATGGTCAAGGATCAGCCTGTCCGTATTGGGATAAGCGTAAGTAATGTCTTTTAGTTCAATGCTCTTTGTCACAGGCATTTTGGGTGCATCTGCGGCAAACCCGGACATGTCTACCTTATCGCTGCTGATCTCATCCTGCAGATTATCGCTGACGCCCATAAAGAAAGGTTCAAAATAAGCAATGGAGTTTACCTGGTTATTGATCCGGTTCACGGCGGGCAGAAGCACAAAGGCGGCGGCCGCCAAAGTTGAAAGCAGGCTCAGCATGTCCTCCGACGG
>CANRMK010000164.1 GCA_947631715.1 uncultured Acetatifactor sp. | reverse complement strand
CGGAGGTCCGTGCCGGCGATATCCTGGTGGGCAAGGTAACTCCTAAGGGGGAGACGGAGCTGACGGCCGAGGAGAGGTTGCTGCGCGCCATCTTTGGTGAAAAGGCGCGTGAGGTCCGCGACACCTCTCTGAAAGTGCCTCATGGGGAATACGGCATTGTGGTGGACGCAAAGGTGTTCACCAGAGAGAACAGCGATGAGCTGTCTCCCGGCGTAAATCAGGCAGTGCGCATCTACATCGCGCAGAAGAGAAAGATCTCCGTGGGCGACAAGATGGCCGGCCGGCACGGAAACAAGGGCGTTGTCTCCCGGGTGCTTCCTGTGGAGGATATGCCGTATCTGCCGAACGGGCGCCCTCTTGACATTGTGCTGAATCCTCTGGGTGTGCCCTCCCGTATGAATATTGGACAGGTACTGGAGATCCATCTTTCTCTGGCTGCGAAAGCGCTGGGCTTCAATGTGGCGACGCCTGTGTTCGACGGAGCCAACGAGAACGATATTATGGACACTCTGGATCTGGCAAATGACTATGTGAATCTGGAGTGGGAGGAGTTTGAGGCAAAGCACAAGGAAGAGCTTCTGCCGGAGGTAATGCAGTATCTGTACGATAACAGGGATCACAGGGAGCTCTGGAAAGGCGTTCCCATTTCCCGGGATGGAAAGGTCCGTCTCCGCGACGGCCGCACCGGCGAATATTTTGACAGTCCTGTTACTATCGGACATATGCATTATCTGAAGCTGCACCATTTGGTGGACGATAAGATCCATGCGCGCTCTACCGGCCCGTACTCCCTTGTGACCCAGCAGCCGCTGGGCGGTAAGGCTCAGTTCGGCGGCCAGCGCTTCGGCGAGATGGAGGTCTGGGCCCTGGAGGCTTATGGCGCATCCTATACGCTGCAGGAGATCCTGACGGTGAAGTCCGATGATGTGGTGGGCCGTGTGAAAACTTACGAAGCTATCATCAAGGGTGACAATATCCCCGAGTCCGGTATTCCGGAGTCTTTCAAGGTGCTGTTAAAAGAGCTGCAGGCACTGGGCCTTGATGTGCGTGTGCTTCGGGACGATAATTCCGAGGTGGAGATCATGGAGACCATCGATTACGGCGATACGGACTACCGCTATGAGATGGAAGGCGACCGCAAATATGACGATTATCAGAACGGCGAGCTGGGCCAGATGGGATATCAGTCCCAGGAGTTCGATGATGACAGCGGAGAGCTTGTGAACTCGGACGAGGATGAGTTCGATGAAGAAGAGTTCGAAGCCGATCCGGAGGACTTTGACGAGGACGATATGTAGGAGTGCAGGATCAATAGGATATAGATAGAAGGGAGTGCCATTTATGCCGGAAGTAAAAAATGAAACATCCTATCAGCCTATGACATTTGATGCCATAAAGATCGGATTGGCTTCCCCCGATAAGATTCGGGAGTGGTCCCACGGCGAGGTCCTGAAGCCGGAGACGATCAATTACAGGACTTTAAAGCCTGAGCGGGACGGCCTGTTCTGCGAAAGGATCTTCGGACCCAGCAAGGACTGGGAATGCCATTGCGGTAAGTATAAGAAAATCAGATATAAGGGCGTGGTCTGCGACCGATGCGGCGTGGAAGTGACCAAGGCAAGCGTCCGCAGAGAGCGCATGGGCCATATTGAGCTGGCTGCGCCGGTGTCCCATATCTGGTACTTTAAGGGAATCCCCAGCCGTATGGGGCTGGTGCTGGATCTGTCCCCCAGAGTGCTGGAAAAGGTGCTGTACTTTGCATCTTATATAGTGCTTGACCCTGCGGATTCCGGACTGGAGTTCAAGCAGATCCTTTCCGAGAAAGAATATCAGGATGCCCGGGAAAGCTATGGCAACAAGTTCCGGGTAGGAATGGGCGCAGAGGCTATCAAGGAGCTGCTGCAGGCCATCGATCTGGAAAAAGAAGCGGAAGAGCTCAAGACCGGCCTGAGAGAGTCCTCCGGCCAGAAGCGCGCCCGCATTATCAAGCGTCTGGAGGTAGTGGAGGCTTTCCGGGAGTCTGGAAACCGCCCCGAGTGGATGGTGATGGATGTGATCCCTGTGATTCCGCCCGATATCCGTCCCATGGTGCAGCTGGACGGCGGCCGTTTCGCGACCTCGGATCTGAATGACCTGTACAGGAGGATCATCAACAGAAACAACCGTCTGAAGAGACTGCTGGAGCTGGGAGCGCCTGATATCATCGTGCGCAACGAGAAGAGAATGCTTCAGGAGGCGGTGGACGCCCTGATCGACAACGGCCGCAGAGGCCGCCCTGTGACAGGCCCCGGCAACAGAGCTCTGAAGTCTCTGTCCGATATGTTAAAGGGTAAGTCCGGCCGTTTCCGCCAGAACCTTTTGGGCAAGCGTGTGGACTATTCCGGCCGTTCCGTTATTGTGGTAGGTCCGGAGCTGAAGATCTACCAGTGCGGTCTGCCCAAGGAGATGGCCATTGAGCTGTTCAAGCCCTTTGTGATGAAAGAGCTGGTGTCAAAGGGGATCAGCCAGAATATCAAGAACGCCAAAAAGCTGGTAGACCAGATGAATAACCAGGTGTGGGATGTGCTGGAGGAGGTCATCAAGGAGCACCCTGTGATGCTGAACCGTGCACCGACATTGCACAGATTGGGTATCCAGGCATTTGAGCCCATTCTGGTAGAGGGTAAGGCAATCAAGCTGCACCCCCTGGTATGTACCGCTTTTAACGCGGACTTTGACGGAGACCAGATGGCAGTGCATCTTCCCTTGTCCGTGGAGGCTCAGGCAGAGTGCCGTTTCCTGCTCTTGTCTCCCAACAACCTGTTAAAGCCCTCCGACGGCGGCCCTGTGGCTGTGCCGTCCCAGGATATGGTGCTGGGCATCTATTATCTGACGCAGGAACGCCCCGGCGTGCTTGGAGAGGGCAAATGCTTTAAGAGCGTAAATGAGGCAATTCTCGCCTATGAAAATAAGGCGTGCACCCTGCATTCCAAGATCAAGGTGCGCGTGACCAAGACCAACGCGGAGGGAGAGAAAGTCACCGGTATTGTGGAATCCACTCTGGGCCGGTTCATCTTCAATGAGATCCTGCCTCAGGACCTTGGATTTGTGGACAGGAGCGATCCTGCCAATCTCCTGAAGCTGGAGGTGGATTTCCATGTGGGCAAGAAGCAGCTGAAGCAAATCCTGGAAAAGGTGATCAATACTCACGGAGCTTCCAAGACCGCCGAGGTGCTGGATGACGTGAAATCCATCGGCTATAAGTATTCCACCAGAGCCGCTATGACCGTTTCCATTTCCGATATGACCGTGCCTGCTCAGAAGCCTGAGATGCTTGCGGCTGCACAGGCCAAGGTTGACAAGATCTCTGCAAACTACAGGAGAGGCCTGATCACAGAGGAAGAGAGATACCGCGAGGTGATCAAGACCTGGACCCAGACCGATAAGGATCTTACGGATGTGCTGCTGGAGGGTCTGGATATTTATAACAACATCTTCATGATGGCCGATTCGGGCGCCCGCGGTTCCAACCAGCAGATCAAGCAGCTGGCAGGCATGCGTGGACTGATGGCGGATACCATGGGACGTACCATTGAGCTGCCCATCAAGTCCAATTTCCGTGAGGGCCTGGACGTACTGGAGTATTTCATGTCCGCACACGGCGCCCGCAAGGGCTTGTCCGACACCGCCCTGCGTACCGCAGACTCCGGATATCTGACCAGACGAATGGTAGATGTGTCCCAGGAGCTGATCATCCGCGAGGTAGACTGCGCTGAGGGCAGGGACGAGATCCCCGGCATGACTGTGAAGGCATTCATGGACGGCAAGGAGACCATCGAGAGCCTGAAGGACAGAATCACAGGAAGATACTCCTGCGAGGATATCTATGACCAGGACGGCAATCTGATCGTAAAGCATAACCATATGATTACGCCCAGCCGTGCTGCAAAGATTTTGAGCGTTGGCGTAGACGAAAAAGGGCAGAAAAAGGACAGAGTGAAGATCCGTACGATCCTGACATGCCGTTCCCATGTAGGCATCTGCGCAAAGTGCTATGGCGCCAACATGGCTACCGGAGAGGCCGTGCAGGTGGGCGAGGCCGTGGGTATCATTGCGGCACAGTCTATCGGTGAGCCCGGTACCCAGCTGACCATGAGAACGTTCCATGCGGGCGGCGTGGCCGGAGACGATATCACTCAGGGTCTTCCCCGTGTAGAGGAGCTGTTTGAGGCCAGAAAGCCGAAAGGACTTGCGATCATTGCAGAGTTCGGCGGCAAGGTGGAGATCCGGGATACCAAGAAGAAGCGCGAGGTGATTGTCACCAGCGACGAGAACGGGGAGTCCAAGGCATATCTGATCCCTTACGGTTCCCGCATCAAGGTGGCGGACGGACAGATTCTGGAGGCAGGAGATGAACTGACCGAGGGAAGCGTAAATCCCCATGATCTGCTGAAGATCAAGGGCATCCGTGCCGTTCAGGACTATATGCTCCGGGAGGTGCAGAGAGTATACCGCCTCCAGGGCGTTGACATTGCGGATAAGCACATTGAAGTCATCGTGCGCCAGATGTTAAAGAAAGTGCGCATTGAAAATAACGGAGACACCGAATTCCTGCCCGGGACTCTGGTGGATGTTCTGGACTATGAGGATCTGAACGAGAAACTGATCGCAGAGGGCAGAGAGCCTGCCGAGGGCAAACAGGTGCTGCTTGGCATCACAAAGGCCGCCCTGGCTACAGGTTCGTTCCTTTCCGCCGCATCTTTCCAAGAGACCACAAAGGTATTGACGGAGGCAGCGATCAAGGGTAAAGTAGATAATCTGATTGGCCTGAAAGAGAATGTGATCATCGGTAAGCTGATCCCTGCCGGAACAGGTATGAAGCGGTACCGCAACACCAGGCTGAGCACTGATGAAGTGGAGACAATCTCTTTCAATGAGCTCGCGGAGGACGATGCTAAGGAGAACCTCAGGGAGACAGATGCCGAAACGGAAGAGGCGGCCGCAGAGAGCGATGCGCCGGTGGAGGCCGAAGCTTCTCTGGTGGGTGTGGGAGAGGAACAGTAACACACGATTCCTGCGGAAGATCCAGGCACTGTACAGGCAGAACGATAAGATCCCGCCGGTGGAAACGCCGGCGGGATTTCCAGTTTGTCCGCGCTGAACAGCAAGGGTGTTTATCGTGAGGTGGAAGCTGCAGGTTCACTGCCGCAGGGCGGCAGACAGGAAAGGACGCTATCATATTATGAAGATTCTCGTAACAGGAGTGACAGGCCAGCTGGGCCATGACGTGGCAAGAGAGCTTGAAAGGCGCGGAATAGCGGTTGTAGGTACGGACAGGCAGCAGATGGACATTACGGATGCCGAAAGCGTGGAACGGGTAATACGGGAAGCTGCCCCTGATGCAGTGATCCACTGTGCAGCCTACACGGCAGTGGACGCGGCGGAAGAAAACGAAGAAGCATGCAGAAAAGCAAATGTGGACGGCCCGCGCAACATTGCCAGAGTATGCAGGGAGCTGGATATCAAGATGCTGCAGGTGAGCACTGATTATGTATTTGACGGAAGCGGCCAGCGGCCTTGGGAGCCCGGGGATATCTGCGCGCCGAAGAGTGTTTACGGAAAGACTAAATACGAGGGGGAGCTGGCGGTGCAGGAGCTTTTGGAGAAGTATTTTAT
>CANRMK010000163.1 GCA_947631715.1 uncultured Acetatifactor sp. | reverse complement strand
GCGGGATAGAGGTGGAGCTGGAGAATTATCAGGGGCTGGCCCACGGCAGCAGGATCAGGAAAATACCCTTTATCCGCGGCGTGTTCAACTTTATCGACTCCCTGGCGCTGGGCATGAAGTGCCTGAATTATTCCGCCTCTTTCTATGAGGAAGAGGACGGGGAGAAAACGGGGGACGGGAAGCTGATGACCGGCCTGGTGACAGCGTTCTCCATTGCAATGGCGGTGGGCCTTTTTATCCTGCTGCCCTATTTTCTCGCCTCCTTTCTCGACAATTATGTGAGAAATGCTTCGCTTTTGGCTGTCTTTGAGGGCGTAATCCGGATCGTGATCTTCCTGCTGTATGTGGCGGGGATCGGCCTGATGAGCGATATTAAGAGGCTCTACCGCTACCACGGGGCGGAGCACAAGTGTATCAACTGCATTGAAAAGGGGAGGCCATTGACAGTGCACAATGTGATGCGCAGCTCCCGGTTTCACAGAAGATGCGGCACCAGCTTTATCTTTCTGGTGCTGTTCATCAGCATCGTGCTGTTCTTCTTTATCCGTTCGGACAATATGCTTCTCAAGGTGGCGCTCAGGATCCTGTTAATGCCCGTGGTGGCCGGTATTTCCTATGAGATCATCAGGCTGGCGGGACGCAGCAGCAATTTTCTGGTGCGGATCGTCTCGGCGCCCGGCATGTGGTTCCAGCGCATTACCACAAAGGAGCCGGACAGAGCGATGGCGGAGGTGGCCATTGCCGCTGTGGAGGCGGTCTTTGACTGGAAGAAATATCTGTATGACAATTTCGGATATGAGGTGGACGACAGCTGGCTGAACGACGAGCCGGAGGAGATGGAGCAATGACCTGCGGCGGGGCGTGGCGGTCCGCCTGTGAGCTCTTGAGGAGCGCGGGCGTGCCGGAGGCGGAGGTGGATGCCGGGCTGCTTTTGGAATATGCCTGCGGCGTGAACAGGGGAGACCTGCTGGCCCACGGGGACAGGCCGCTGGACGCCGGGAAGCAGGAGGCTTATTTTGGCCTGGTGGAAAAGCGGTGCAGCCGGATCCCTCTGCAGTACCTCACGGGGGTCCAGAATTTTATGGGCCTGGATTTTCTGGTGGATGAACATGTGCTGATCCCGAGGCAGGACACGGAGATCCTGGCGGAGGAAGCGCTGAAGCATCTTCATGACGGCATGAGGATCCTGGATCTGTGCACCGGGAGCGGCTGTATCCTGATCAGTCTTCTGCACTATACGAACGGCTGCAGCGGCGTGGGCGTGGATCTGTCCGGGGAGGCGTTGGCCCTGGCGGACCGAAATGCCGGCCGGCTTCTTTGGCGGTCTGCAGGAGAGGATGACACAGCGGCGCTGGGCGGCACATACGAAAGCTGCAGTTTCCGGGAGAGCGATCTCTTTGAGAGGGTGGACGGGGTTTTTGACATGATCGTCTCCAATCCTCCCTATATAAAGAGCGGGGAGCTGGACGGCCTCATGCCGGAAGTGCGGGACTATGAGCCCCAAATGGCTCTGGACGGCGGCGGGGACGGCCTGACGTTCTACAGAAGGATCATCGGACAGTGCAGGGAGTATCTGCGCAGGGGCGGTATGCTTTTGTTTGAGATCGGATGCGGTCAGGGAGAGGCCGTGTCCCGGCTTATGGAGCAGGCCGGCTTTCTGGAGGTACAGGTAATAAAGGATTATGGGGGGCTGGACAGGGTAGTGTCCGGGACCCTTGGGATCATGCCGTAGAACACGGCAGAAGGTGAGGAAGATATATGTTTGACAGACTGGAGGATCTGCTGGCCCGGTACGAGGAGATCATGAGCGAGCTCAATGATCCCGATGTGGCCAGCCGCCAGGAGCGGTTCCGGAAGCTGATGAAGGAGCAGAGCGATCTGACGCCCATTGTGGAGGCCTATCGGGAATATAAGAAAAGCAGGCAGGACATAGAGGACTCCCTCGCCATGCTGGAGGAAGAGAGCGATGAGGAGATGCGCAGCATGCTCAAGGAGACCTTGAGCGAGAGCAGAGAGCGGGTGCAGCAGCTGGAGCAGAAGCTGAAAGTGCTGCTTCTGCCCAAGGATCCCAACGATGACAGGAACGTGATCGTGGAGATCCGGGCGGGCGCAGGCGGCGACGAGGCGGCGCTGTTTGCGGCGGAGGTCTACCGGATGTATGTGCACTATGCCGAGAGCAGGCACTGGAGGGCGGAGCTTCTGGGAGCCGACGAGACGGGGATCGGCGGCATGAAAGAGGTACAGTTCATGATCAAGGGGCAGGGGGCCTATTCCCTCATGAAGTATGAGAGCGGCGTGCATCGGGTACAGAGAGTGCCGGAGACAGAGAGCGGCGGCCGTATCCATACCTCTACCGTCAGCGTTGCGGTGATGCCGGAGATGGACGAGGATATCGACATCGTCATTGACGAAAAGGATATCAGGATCGACGTGATGCGGGCCTCCGGCAACGGCGGCCAGTGCGTGAACACAACGGACTCGGCTGTGCGGCTGACTCATTATCCCACAGGGATCGTGGTGTACAGCCAGACGGAGAAGTCCCAGATCCAGAATAAGGCAAAGGCGTTTGCGCTGTTAAAGTCAAAGCTCTATGACATAGAGCAGCAGCAGCGCCATGATGCGGAGGCGCAGATGCGCCGGAGCCAGATCGGGACCGGGGACCGCTCCGAAAAGATCCGGACCTACAATTTCCCCCAGGGCCGCGTCACAGACCATCGGATCGGCCTGACCCTGTATAAGCTGGACAAGGTCATGAACGGGGAGATCCAGGAGCTTTTGGACGGCTGTATCGCGGCGGACCAGGCGGCGAAGCTGGTAAAAATGAACGAGGGCGCCTGAGACAGCTATGATACCGGGAAAGGCGGAAGTGGTATGAATGTGATTCTGTTGTCCGGAGGATCCGGAAAGAGATTGTGGCCTCTGTCAAATGATATCCGCTCCAAGCAGTTCATTAAGATCTTTAAGGGCGGGGACGGTGCGTATGAATCCATGGCCCAGCGGATGTACCGCATGTTGAGGACCGTGGATAAGGAGGCCTCTGTGACCGTGGCGGCGCCCAGAACGCAGGTATCCGCCGTACACAATCAGCTGGGAGAGGATGTGGGGATCTCCGTGGAGCCCTGCAGGCGGGATACTTTTCCTGCCATTGCCCTGGCTACCGCTTACCTGGCGGACGTGAGGGGGATCGATCCCGGGGAGGCGGTGGTGGTATGCCCTGTGGATCCCTTTGTGGAGTCGGATTATTTTGAGGCGTTAAAGGAGCTGGCGCAGCAGGCGGACAGGGGAGAGGCGAACCTTGTGCTCATGGGGATTGAGCCCACCTATCCCAGCGAGAAATACGGGTATATTATCCCGGAGGGCGGGGAGAAACTGAGCAGAGTCTCTTCCTTTAAGGAAAAACCGGATCTTGAGACTGCCAAAGCGTATCTTGCCAGGGGGGCCCTCTGGAACGGCGGCGTGTTCGCCTACCGGATCGGGTATGTGCTGGACCGGGCCCGGGAGCTTTTGGGAAGCAGCTGCTATGAGGATCTGTACCAGGGATATGAAAAGCTTCCAAAGATCAGCTTTGACTATGCCGTGGTAGAGAAAGAGCCGAGCATACAGGTGATGCGCTTTGCCGGCAGCTGGAAAGACCTGGGGACCTGGAATACTCTTACGGAAGCCATGGAAGAGCCTGTGGTGGGCAAGGCGATCCTGAGCGACAAATGCGAAAATGTCCATATCGTCAATGAACTGAACATGCCGGTCCTGGCCATGGGGCTGAAAGACGTTGTGATCTCCGCAAGCCCGGAGGGAATCCTGGTCACGGACAAGGAGCAGTCGAGCTACATTAAGCCTTATGTAGATGAGATCGATCAGCAGATCATGTTTGCGGAAAAGAGCTGGGGGAGCTTCCGGGTGCTGGACGTGGAGGAGGAGAGCCTTACCATAAAGGTGACGCTTTTGCCGGGGCACAGCATGAATTATCACAGCCACAGGAACAGGGACGAGGTCTGGACTGTGATCGCCGGAGAGGGCCGCACCATTGTGGACGGCATGGAACAGGAAGTGCGGGCGGGAGACGTGGTCACTATGAGCGCAGGCTGCCGCCATACCATCATTGCCGATACAGAGCTGAAACTGATCGAGGTACAGCTGGGCAGGGAGATCAGCGTTCATGACAAACAGAAATATGCGCTCGAATAAGGATCTGAATAAGCCCTTTCTGCTGAAACCGGCTGCGAAAGATTACCTCTGGGGCGGAAGCAGGCTGAATGACGATTTTTCCAAGCAGATTCCCGTGTGGCCCTTAGCGGAGACATGGGAATGCTCCACCCACCCGGACGGTATGAGCGTGGCGGCGGACGGGGAGTTTCAGGGAATGACCCTGTCGGAGATACTGAAAAGGAACCCGGAGTTTCTGGGAACCCACCCGAAGACCGTGGCAGATCTGCCCGAGGGGGAGCTGCCCATTCTGATCAAGTTCATCGATGCCAGGGAGGATCTCTCCATACAGGTGCACCCTGATGACGCCTATGCCGGGAAGTATGAGAACGGCCAGTTGGGCAAGAGCGAAATGTGGTATGTGCTGGACGCCTCCCGGGACGCAAGGCTTATGTACGGACTGCACCGAAGCGTCAGCGCGGAGGAGATGCGAAAGAGCATTGCGGACGGGACTGTGGAGAGACTGATCCAGAAGGTCCCCGTGAAAAAGGACGATGTGTTCTATGTGAAAGCGGGAACCATACACGCCATCGGAGCGGGCACATTGGTGGCGGAGATCCAGGAGAATTCCAATCTCACCTACCGGCTGTACGATTACGACAGGATCGGCCGGGACGGAAAAAAGCGCATGCTCCACGTGGATAAGGCTCTAAGCGTCGCGGATCTGTCGGGAGCCGCCGCCCCCAGGCAGCCTCTTCGACTCTTAAAGTACAGGCCGGGGTGTGCCAGGGAGCTTCTGTGCCGGTGCCGGTATTTTGAAGTGTACCGTATGCTCGTGAATACGGAAAGGTGCAGGGAGCTTGCAGGGTACAGAGCGGACGGCATTTCTTTCAGGGTGCTTCTCTGCATAGACGGGTGCGGCTCCCTGCTCATGGAGACCGGAGAGACCATACATTTCTTTCAGGGAGACTGCATTTTTGTGCCGGCGGACTCGGTGGAGATCCGGATCCACGGAAAGGCGCAGTTCCTGGACGTGCGGGGATAGAGGATTGGTAACAGTTCAGCCTTTTCCTTGCAAGTCACGCCTGGTAATGTCGATGTTCTTCCGACAGACACGCTTCCGCTCGGTTCCGCACGTAACGGTCCAAGGCACAAAAGACGTGCCTGCTCGAGAGTACCTCGCCAAGTGCCGACGTGCTCCAACGGTCTGTCGGAAGAACATCGACATTACCGGGCTGAATACAACGGAGTGGCTGAACTGTTACGAGGATTGAGATCGGATCGGGAGGTGAAAGATAGAATGAGCGCGGACGAGAAGATGATAGACGAGGTCCTCAGACATCTGGACAGCGAGCTTAAGCTGGGAGCCATGCGTATGAGCGTCACCATGGACGACAGCGCAGAGGAGGCGAAGAGCGTTTCCCACAAATGCTGCAATAGTTACGGCAGACCGGCCACGGAGACGGTGGGGCTTCTGGACATGTATACGGATATGAATGCGGGAGAACCGGACAG
>CANRMK010000162.1 GCA_947631715.1 uncultured Acetatifactor sp. | reverse complement strand
GATGCAGGTCTTCTGGATCCCGATATCGTTACCAACACCAACAAAGAGCGTGAGACCAACATCCTGAACAGCATCTCCGCAGTGACCTACGGCGCAGGCGGCGGACAGATCGGTACCTGGAACGCTACCGCAGCTAAGGATGCCGCAACCTACGGCGAAAACTTCCTGCTTACCGGTGTACAGTTCCCTGTTCTGAAAGAGGGCGACCCGATCCACTATGCAGGCGGTTCCACCGACTATGTAACCGGATCCAAGGTAAACGCAGTTATCACTTCTACCTGCGAGAATCCTGAGGTTGCAGCTGCATTCCTGAACTACGCTTATACCGAGGAAGGCCACAAGATCATCAACTTTGGTCTGGAGGGCGAGGACTACACCGTAAATGCTGACGGAACCATCACCTACAGTGACTGGATCCAGAACAACCCCGACGGCCTGAGCTACGCTGTGGCAATGGCTAACAAGGGACGTGCGAACATGTCCGGTCCTTTCATCCAGGATCCTAACTACATCATCGCTTACTGGAACACCGATGCACAGCAGAAGGCTCTGCATATGTGGAATGACGAGA
This sequence comes from uncultured Acetatifactor sp., assembly GCA_947631715.1. Lineage (GTDB taxonomy): Bacteria > Bacillota > Clostridia > Lachnospirales > Lachnospiraceae > Acetatifactor. Next base: position 5,098 of record CANRMK010000162.1, on the reverse strand, counting down.
CCGATGTTCAGGGTACCATCTTACCTACCATCACCCTGACCTCCGACGAGTCCACCGAGTATGCAAGAATCATGGCTGACATTGATTCCGCTACCAAGGAGTACCGCACCGCAGTGTTCACCGGCGAGAAAGATCTGGACTCCACTTGGGATGCATATGTTGACCAGATAAAGGGCATGAATATCGAGAGAGCCATCGAACTTGAGCAGGCAGCTCTGGATCGTTACAATGCTAGATAATCTTTGCTGGAATAAAGCTTAGATATAAGAGTTAAGTTCTGCCGAGCCTGCTGCTGTGCAGACAGCAGCGGGCTCTTTTACTCAAAATATCATAGGAGGATTGTGGAATGAAGAAAGACAAAGCTTCAGCGCCGGCGGTAAAAGTAGACAAAAAAGCCATGAGAGCGCGGACCTGGAAACTGGTCAAGAAAAACAAAATGGTCTACCTGATGATACTCCCGGTTATCATCTACTACATCTTATTCCATTATAAGCCCATGTACGGTATCATCATCGCTTTCCAGAACTATGCGCCCAGAAAGGGAATTCTGGGAAGCCCCTGGGTAGGATTTAAGCACTTTAGTGACTTCTTTGGCGGCTATTACTTTTGGCGTCTGCTGCGCAACACCCTGATGCTTAGCTTTGCCACACTGATCTTCGGATTCCCGGTTCCTATCATACTGGCGCTGCTGATCAACGAACTGCGCAGCAAAAAGTTCTCCAAGATCGTGCAGACCATTACCTACATGCCCCACTTCGTATCCATGGTGGTGCTGTGCGCAATGATCCGCCAGTTTGTCGGTTCCACCGGCTTCATCACCGCTTTCTTTACCAACTTCGGATATGACGGCTCGAACATGTTGTCAAAGACCGCCCTATGGATTCCCATCTATGTGCTGTCCAACATCTGGCAGGGTTCAGGCTGGGGCTCCATCGTATACCTGGCAGCCCTGACCAGCATCGACTCCGAGCTGTACGATGCGGCAAAGGTGGACGGTGCGAACCGCTGGAAACAGACGATCCATGTGACCATTCCCGCTATCCTGCCTACCATCATCATCATGCTGATCATGCGTGTGGGCCAGATCATGGGCGTGGGTTATGAGAAGACCCTCCTTTTGTACAACGACGGTATCCTGGAAGTGGCCGAGATCATCTCCACCTATGTGTACAAGATGGGTATGTTGAACCGTGAGTTCTCGTTCTCCACTGCGGTAGGCCTGTTCAACTCGGTAGTCAACTTCATTCTGGTCATCATTGCCAACCAGATCAGTAAGAAGACTACGGAAACCAGCTTGTGGTAAGGAGGCGCGAAAATATGGCTAAGAAAAATCTCGATCTGATGGACTCCAGCCCCAAGGTAAAACACAGCCGGGGGGAGAATATCTTCAACGTTTGCAATATCATCTTCATGGTGCTGTTCATGATCGCCTGCCTGTATCCTTTCTGGTACGTGATCTGTGCATCTTTCAGTAGATCCACGCTCCTGATGGGTAACAGGCACGCGCTGCTTCTGCCCCTGGGCTGGAGCACAGCGGCTTACGACCGGGTGTTCCACACGGCCACCATCTGGCGGGGATACGGCAACACCATTATTTATGTGGGCGTCGGTACTCTCATCAACATCGTCATGACCCTGCTCGCGGCATACTTCCTGTCCCGCAGGGAGCTGCCCGGAAAGACAGTGCTGACCATCTTCATCATGTTCACCATGTACTTCTCCGGCGGCATGATCCCCGGCTTCCTGAACATTCAGCAGCTGGGCCTGTACAACACCCGCTGGGCGCTGCTCTTAAGCGGTGCCGTGAGCACCTATAACCTGATCATCATGAGGACGGCCATGTCCGGTATCGACGGGGCGCTGACGGAGTCGGCCATGCTGGACGGCGCAGGGCACTGGACCATCCTGTTCAAGATCATGGTTCCCCTGTGTAAAGCGACCATCGCCGTGCTGGTACTGTACTACGGCGTGGCTCACTGGAACGCATGGTTCAACGCTTTGATCTATCTGGCAGATGACGATAAGGGTAAATCCTTGCAGCCTCTGCAGATGGTACTGAGGCAGATACTGATCCTATCGGATACGTCGGATGCCGGCGTGGGCGATGCGGATGTGGAGCGTCTGTCCGAGACCATCAAGTATGCTACCATCATCGTTTCCACGCTGCCTATCCTGGCTCTGTATCCTTTCCTGCAGAAGTACTTCACCAAGGGCGTTATGGTGGGTGCAGTGAAGGGCTGATGCCTGTATTGGAAACGTCTTCTTACGTCCGGGAATGTGCCGGACGAGAATGCGGGATCAAAAGACCTGTACCCGGGTCCGGGACTATACCGGATCCGGAAGCGGGTCTTTTTTATTTTTCCCTTGTTTTCCTTTGGGAAGATGGTCTTGAAGATATCCCGCCAAAAGGGTATAATAAGGAGAAAAGACGGGGGACTGATGGGAATGGGTACCTGGAAAAAACTGCATGTAAGCGCGGACGGACGGTATCTGCAGGAGGGAGACGATCCCTTTTTCTGGCTGGGCGATACGGCCTGGCTGATGCTGCAGAAGCTGACGGAAGAAGAGATCCGGCTCTATCTGGAGAACAGGAAAGCAAAGGGCTTTAACGTGGTCCAGACGGTGTTGGTACATTCCCTGCCCGAAAGGGGAGCGGGAGAGCAGACGGACGGCCGGATGAGGAATCCTGTCACCGGAGAATATTTTGCATTCTGCAGGCGGATGACAGAAATGGCGGCGGATATGGGGCTTTATATGGGGCTTCTGCCCTGCTGGGGGTCCGTGATTAAGAGCGGTATTGTAAATCTGTCCAATGTGGAACGCTATGCAGAGTATCTGGGAGAGACGTTCCGGGGGCTGCCGAACGTGATCTGGATCCTGGGAGGGGATATCCGGGGAGACGATGTGTATCAAGCGGCCTGCCGGGAGGCGGAAATCTTAAAGAGGCGGGATCCGGAGCGCCTTGTGGGCTTCCACCCCTTTGGACGGACGTCCTCCTCCCTGTGGTTCCAGGGGGAGAGCTGGCTTGACTTTAATATGTTCCAGTCGGGACACCGCAGATATGACCAGCAGAATCTGGGAGAGTGGGATGACAACAAGCCGAAAGAGGAGTTCTTTGGGGAAGACAACTGGAGATATGTGCTGAGGGATCTGTCTTATGACACAAAGAAGCCGACTCTGGACGGAGAGCCCTCCTATGAGGGAATTCCCCAGGGACTGCACGACCCTGGGGAGCCGTACTGGAATGACGCGGATGTGCGGCGGTACGCCTACTGGAGCGTTCTGGCAGGAGCGTGCGGCTTTACCTATGGGCACAACGCCATCATGCAGTTCTATACGAAAGCCGAGGGCCCCGGCGCTTACGGCGTCAGGGAGGAGTGGAGAGATGCGCTGCATGCTCCCGGCTCCGGGCAGCTCCGGTTTTTGAAAGAGCTTGTGGAGAGCGTGGACTGGCAGCGCGGAAGACCCATGGAGGAGCTCCTCACTTACGGCCAGAAAGAGCGCTATCACAGGATCGCCGTTTTCGGCGGGGCGGATTATGTGATCTGCTACACCTACTGCGGGGACGAGTTCGGCCTGGACCTTGGCGCTTTCTCGGGGGAGAGCTTCCAGGTGGCCTGGATGGATCCCCAGAGCGGGGCCTACAGCCCTGCCGGGACTGTGGAGGCGGGGACAAAAGCAGTGTTCAGGCCCCTGCGCAGAGAGCACGGCGCAAACGACTGGGTGCTGGTGCTGCGCAGAGGCGCGATCTGAGGGATTGACGAGGCGGGAATTGGTAATAAAAAAGGGAGGACACCTTTTATGAATCTGGAAAGGCTGGAGCGCTACATAGAGACCTTTTACGGGGAGCCGGAGAGATTAGAGCGGGATCAGTGGAACTATGAGGACGGATGTGTGCTGCTGGCGGCCATACAGCTGTACCGGGCAACGGGGAAAGCGAGCTTCCGGGAGTATGTGCTGAATTACCTGGACCGCTATGTGACGGAGAGCGGGGCAATCAGGACGTACCGGCCGGAGGAATACGATTTGGACGATGTAATGCCGGGCCGGGCGCTGATCTTTGCGTGGGAGGAGACGGGAGAGGAGCGCTACCGAAAGGCTGTGGAGGCGCTGCTGGACCAGCTGAAAGAACAGCCGCGGACGGCATCGGGAAATTACTGGCAAAGGAAAGCGAATTCGGATCAGATATGGCTGGACGGGCTTTTTATGGCCATGCCGTTTCGGATGGAATGGGACACCAGGTATGGAAAGAAAGATCAATACCTGGATATTCTCAGGCAGTTCGAGTGGGTCAGGGACCATATGCGGGACGAGAAGACAGGACTGTACTGCCATAGCCTTGACGAATCCCGGAAAGGTCTCGGGGCGGATCCGGTGAGCGGCCGCTCTGCAGTCTTCCAGCTTAAGGGCATGGGGTGGTATCTGCTGGGGCTGGCGGACACCATTGAGGAAATGGACAGGCGGGTGTATGATTTTATGCGTCCGCTGCAGGATATCTTAAAAGAGGGGCTCCAGGGCCTTATGGCGTACAGGGACGGGGAGACCGGACTTTTGTGGCAGACGGTGGATCAGGCAGAGATGCCGGGAAACCAGATAGAGGCTTTCGGCTCGGCCATGGCTGCGGCCGCGATTTTTAAGGCATGCAGACTGCGGCTGATCCTGGGGGAAAAATACGCGCCCATGGCAGAGAGGATACTGGGGGCTCTGACGGATGAAATGCCGGAGGAAAGAGACGGGAAGATAGTCTTAAAAGAAGACTGCCAGGCAGCTGCGCTGTTCATGGCTTACGCCCAGTATCTGCTCTACCAAAGCTGGGAGTCCGGCGAGAGAATACATTTGAAATTTTAAAAGAATGAATATAGAAGGAAAGAACTCAGGAAAAACGTGGATCATGCACAAGGGTATAAGTTTGAAGGTAAACCTTTAAATTCTAAAAAGAGGGGTGTTTACACACCCTCTTGGTATGCGTGCTAAAGCATGCAGGGGGTATAAGTATGAAAGAGGAAAACGATGTGAAGTTCAAGGTCCTTTTTGTGACGGCCAGGAGCCTTGTGATCCAGATGCTGGATCCGGAGGCGGACTATGAGACACTAGATTA
>CANRMK010000161.1 GCA_947631715.1 uncultured Acetatifactor sp. | reverse complement strand
CTGCAGACGTTCTTTCACAATCCCATTGCCGGGCCCTTTGTGCTGGGAATTTCCTCCGGGGCGAAGATGGCCGTGGCGGCCGTCATGGTATTTTTGCTGGGAAAATCTGTCAGAGTGGGAGCCGCGACTCTGATCGCCGCAGCGTTTCTGGGAGCCATGCTGTCCATGGGATTTGTTCTTCTAATGTCCCGCAGGGTAAGCAGTATGTCCACACTGATCATCAGCGGAGTCATGATCGGCTATATCTGTTCCGCCATTACGGAGTTTGTGGTGACGTTTGCGGAGGACGCGGATATCGTAAATCTGCACAACTGGTCCAGAGGCAGCTTTTCCGGCATGACATGGGAGAATGTGGCAGTGATGGCTGCGGTGACAGCCGCCGCCTCCTTCTCGGCATTTATGCTGGCGAAGCCCCTGGGGGCGTATCAGCTGGGTGAGGCCTATGCGCGCAGCCTCGGGGTGGATATCACAATGCTCCGCGCAATGCTCGTAATCCTGTCCAGCGTCCTGTCAGCCTGCATCGTGGCGTATGCGGGGCCGATCTCTTTCGTGGGGCTGGCATCGCCTCATCTGGTAAAGAGCCTTTTGGGGACGGCCCGGCCCATCTGCATGATCCCGGCCGTCTTTTTGGGAGGAGGCGTCTTCTGCCTGTTCTGCGATCTGCTGGCAAGGAATCTGCTTGCGCCTGCGGAACTGAGCATCAGTGCGGTCACGGCAGTTTTCGGAGCGCCGGTGGTATTGTGGGTGATGATACGGCAGAACAGGGAGAGGGTCCTGTGAAAGAATACTATTTTTTTACGGAAAAAATGAGTGTGGGCTATCATAAGCGCCCTCTGATCGAGAATATCGGGATCGGGCTTCGCAAGGGGGAGATCCTGACCCTGATCGGGCCGAACGGGGCGGGGAAGTCCACTGTCTTAAAGAGTATTGCCGGACAGATCGGGCTGATCGATGGATGTGTCTGGCTGGACCAGCGCTGTATGCAGGAGATGTCCGGAGCGGAGCGGTCCCGGGAAATGGCAGTCATGCTCACGGACAGGCTGCGCGGGGAGAGGATGACCTGCGGGGACGTGGTGGCGGCAGGCCGCTATCCGTACACAGGGCGCTTCGGCATTTTGTCCGGGCAGGACCGCGCCGCCGTGAGAGAGGCCATGGAGCTGGTCCGCGTGGGAGATCTGGCAGACCGGGATTTCTCCCGTATCAGTGACGGACAGAGACAGCTGGTCATGCTGGCCCGCGCCATCTGCCAGGAACCGGAGATCCTGATCTTAGACGAACCCACTTCCTACTTGGACATAAAGCATAAGCTGGAGTTTTTATCCGTCTTGCAGAAGCTGAGAAGAGAAAGGGATCTGACTGTGATCATGTCCCTCCATGAGCTGGATCTGGCGGCAAAGATCTCCGACAAGATCCTCTGTGTCAACGGGAGGTATGTGGAGAGATTCGGCAGGCCGGAAGAGATTTTCAGGCAGGGATATATTGGGGAGCTGTTCGGGCTGTCATCGGGCAGCTATGATGAGGAAAATGCAGATATGGAGCTGGCAGCAGTGAGAGGGGAGCCGGAGGTCTTTGTCATCGCCGGCGGCGGAGCGGGGAGAGGCGCCTACAGGCGGCTGCAGCGGCAGGGCATACCCTTTGCGGCGGGGATCCTGTTTCAAAACGACCTGGATTATCCCGTGGCGAAAGCCCTGGCCGCCTGCTGTATCTCGGCGGAAAGCTTCGGGCCCGTCCCGGATATCCTGCTCTCCCAGGCCAGGGAAGAGCTGGACCGGTGTAAAAAAGTGATCTGCTGCCGGCGGACATTCGGGACCTTTGAGGCCGCCAATGAAGAACTGCTCGCATATGCGGCGCAGTGCGGAAAGGAAGTCGAATCGTCATGGCAAAGGTGATTATGGTGCAGGGGACGATGTCCGGTGCGGGGAAGAGCCTTTTGACCGCGGGACTGTGCAGGATCTTCCGACAGGACGGGTACCGCCCGGCGCCCTTTAAATCACAGAATATGTCGTTAAATTCCTTTGTCACAAAGGAGGGGCTGGAGATAGGGAGAGCCCAGGCCATGCAGGCGGAAGCCGCGGGGACGGCCCCAAGAGTGTGCATGAACCCCATTCTGCTAAAGCCTGCCGGCCATATGTGCTCTCAGGTGATCGTAAACGGGGAGGTGCTTGGCAATATGAGCGCCAGGGAATATTTTGCCTGGAAAACGCATCTGATCCCGGATATCAAAAGGGCGTTCCGAGAGCTGGAGGAGACGGCGGACATCATTGTGATAGAGGGAGCCGGAAGCCCTGCGGAAATCAATCTGAAGCACAATGATATTGTGAATATGGGACTTGCCCAAATGGTGGACGCCCCCGTATTGTTGGTGGGGGACATTGACAGGGGCGGCGTATTTGCCCAGCTCCTGGGGACGCTGATGCTGCTGGAGGAGCATGAGAGGAAGCGGGTGAGGGGGCTTGTGGTCAACAAATTCCGGGGCGATAGAACGATTCTTGACCCGGGCGTGGAAATGCTGGAGGAAAAAGGCGGGATTCCGGTGGCGGGAGTCGTTCCGTATATGGAGCTGGCCCTGGAGGACGAGGACAGCCTGACCGAGCGGTTTGAAAAAAAGCGGGTGGGTCCCATCGACATTGCCGTGATCCGGTATCCCCGGATCTCCAATTTTACGGATTACGATGTTTTTGAGCAGATTCCAGAGGTGTCCCTGCGCTATGTGTCCTCCGTGGAGGAGTTAAAAGAACCGGATCTGATCTTTCTGCCCGGCAGCAAGAATACCATGGGGGATCTGAAATGGATGCGCCGAAATGGCCTGGAGGCGGCGGTCAGAGAGCTTGCCGGGGAGATTCCGGTCTTTGGCATCTGCGGCGGATATCAGATGATGGGAGAGCGGGTATCCGACCCGGACGGGGTGGAGGAGGGAGGAAGCCTCCGGGGAATGGGAATGCTCCCCGTGGCTACGGTCCTGGGACGGCAGAAACAGCGCTGCCAGACGGAGGGTGTGATCAATGAGCTGAAAGGGCCCCTGTCCGCGCTTTCGGGCTGCCCGTTCCGGGGATATGAGATCCATATGGGGCGCACATGCAGGACCGATGAGAAAGAGGCGGCGCCGGGTGAGGAAGATTTCCCGGTGGTCTGGGGCGGAAAGAACGCATACGGGTCCTATGTGCACGGGCTGTTCGACCAGAGTGAGGCGGTGGCTGCCCTGGCGGGGATCCTGGCCGAAAGAAAGGGGATCCGGCTGTCCGGCACAGGGCCGGAGGATCGCCGGATATGGAAAGAAAGGCAGTATGACAAGCTGGCGGATATTTTAAGAGACAGTCTGGACATGGAGAGGATCTATGGAATACTCAGAGAGGCCCGTTTGGAATGATTATACGCAGGAGGAGCTTGGACGGCTTAAGGTGTGGCCGTCGGATGAAGAGGCGGGGAGGCGCGTTCTGAGAAGCTGGGATGCGGTGGCCAAGCCCATAGGGAGCCTGGGGAGGCTGGAGGCTTTGACGGCGCAGATCGGCGCCATCATCGGCTCGGACCGGATCGACATTTCCAGAAAGGCCGTTATTGTCATGTGTGCGGACAACGGCGTTGTGGAGGAGGGGATCAGCCAGTCCGGCCAGGAGGTGACATGCGCGGTGGCGAGGGCGATGGCGGAGAAAAAGTCCTCGGTGTGCAGAATGGCGCAGGCGGCGGGAGCGGATGTCATACCCGTGGACATTGGCATAAACCGGAGAGAGCCCATACCGGGCGTGCTGGACAGGAAGATAAGATGCGGCACCAAAAATTTCAGCCGCGAGCCGGCTATGACGGAGGAGGAGACGATCCGGGCCCTGGCGGTGGGGATAGACATGGTATATGCCTGTAAGGAGGCCGGGTACGGCATATTGGCCGCCGGGGAGATGGGGATCGGGAACACTACCACAAGCAGCGCTGTCACGGCGGCTCTCACGGGCTGCAGGGCCAGGGAGACAGTCGGCAGGGGCGCGGGCTTGGACGATGCGGGGCTTGAGCGCAAGCGCCGGGTCATTGACGGGGCCATCGAAAAGTACAACCTTAGACAGGCCTCTCCCCTCAGAGTCCTTTCTGCGGTGGGAGGACTTGATATCGCGGGCCTGGCAGGCGTCTGCATGGGAGGCGCCCTGTTTCATGTGCCGATCGTGCTGGACGGTGTGATCACCATGGCGGCGGCTTTGGCTGCGGACAGGATCCTTCCGGGGACAAAAGCCTATCTGCTCCCCTCCCATAAGGGGAGGGAGCCGGCGGCAAAGAGGCTGGCGGAGGAGCTGCGGCTGGAACCGGTCATAGACGCTGACCTGGCGCTGGGAGAGGGCACCGGGGCGGTCATGATGTTTTCCCTGTTGGATGCGGCCATGAGCGTTTACGGCGGCAGGACCACCTTCGCCGATCTGCAGATGGAACCCTACCGGCGCATTTGACAGCGGAAAGGCTGAACTGTTACGCCGGGCGAAAAGGGTGAAAGGGACGGACAAAAAGGGGGATCGGTATGATGGTGCTCATCACAGGGGGGAGCGGCAGCGGAAAGTCCGCATATGCGGAAGCGTGCATTTCAAATCTGGCGGGAAACAGACAAAAATATTATCTTGCCACCATGCGGCTCCTTGACCGGGAAACGCGCAGAAAGGCAGAGAATCACAAAAAAGCCAGGAGCGGGAAAGGGTTTCTCACAATAGAACGGCCCTGGAACGTCAGCGAAGCGCTTCAGGAGACGGCGGGAAACGCCGTCCTGCTGGAATGCATGTCGAACCTTGCGGCCAATGAAATGTTTGCCCGCCAGATTCCGGAGCCGTTTGAGACGGTGGCGGAAAGGATCGTGAAGGATGTGGAGGCGCTGAACAGGGGCCTGGCGGTTCTGGTGGTGGTCACGAATCATGTCTTTGAGGACGGGGTACAGTACGAGGAGGCCACCATGGCTTACATAAAGGCCCTGGGCATCATAAACAGGCGGCTGGCGGCCATGGCGGACCGGGTGGTGGAGGTGGCCGCCGGAATCCCGCTCATTCTCAAAGAGTGAGGGGAAAGGAGACTGCTATGCGGTTCGTGAGAGCGCTGTTCATTTCGTTTTCCATGTATTCCCGGATCCCTGTGCCTCAGTTCGCCTGGAGAGAGGAGGACATGAAATATGCCCTGTGCTTTTTCCCCTGGGTGGGTGCGGTCATAGGCGGGCTTGTCTGCCTCTGGGAGCGGGCTGCGGAAGCCTGCGGGGCCGGGGAGCTGTGCCGCGTTCTGGTGGGCGCTTCGATTCCGATTCTTGTGACAGGGGGCATTCACGCGGACGGCTTTATGGACACTATGGATGCTTTCCGTTCCTTTCAGACAAGGGAAAGGAAGCTGGAGATCATGAAAGATCCTCATATCGGCACGTTTTCGGTGCTTGCGCTGGCTTTTTGCGGCGCCGTCTATCTGAGCGCATTTTCGGAGATCAGGGACGAGGCCCTGCTTAAGATCCTCTGCGCAGGGTTTGTCCTGGCGCGGTGCCTGAGCGGGATCGGCGCCGTGACGTTCCGGCCGGCCAGAGAGGACGGGCTGCTTTTCGCCTTTGCGGACAGCGCGGACAAAAGAAACGTAAGATATGTGCTGTCCGCGCAGACGCTTCTGTGCATGGGCTACATGATGCGCCAGTCATTCTGGGCCGGATGCATTGTGCCGGCAGCGGCATTCGGTACGTTCGCATATTACGGCTTCCGGTGCAGAAAAGAGCTGGGCGGGA
>CANRMK010000160.1 GCA_947631715.1 uncultured Acetatifactor sp. | reverse complement strand
ATCTTCTGAATTAAGACAGTTTGACTTGTTTTATCAAAAACTAGAAATATTATGCTTTGAGTAGATACTATCACAAAAGTTTTATATATGCAACATAAATTTTTTAATTATCTTATATTGGTGCACGGAGACATCAAAAAAGCAACCGTCCCAGCCAAGGTCAGGTCGCTTTTTTGAAAGCTCCGCACGTCACTGCCTGTGCCTGCGCAGCGTCTCGTAATGATATCGGTCCGCCTCGCAGACGGCTTCCGCACGCAGCTCCCCCTCCTGAGAGCTCAGGAGCAGATGGGCGTCTGCAAGATAACTCTCCAGTCCATCCGCCCACTGCCGGAACAGGTCATCATCATAGACGATGAATTCGCCCCACACAAAATCCGAACCGGCGATCTGCTGCGGTGTTCCGGCTTCGTCCAGACGGAACACCTGATACCAGTATTCCCCGTACATTTCCCGATCCTCTATATGCATTGTCATCAGGTAAGGCACTCCGTCCCGTTCGCCTGCATACACATTGTTCCACCCTGCCCGCGCCTGGTGGGCGTCCTCTGTGTGCAGGAGATTTCCGTCCCGGTCGTAAAACAGCACAAGGCCGCTGTCCCCATCCCCCACATCTCCCAGATAGATCTCGATCCGCTCCATGCCCGGCGCATCGGAGACGTCCGCCTCCTCCGTCCGCACCAGCTCATAGAATTGCGCCAGCATCTCCTCCAGCGAAGTCTCTTCCATCTCGCACAGATCCTCCATCCACGTGGATCCTGTAGAGAGCAGCGGCTGATAAGAGATCCCCTGGCCCAAGTAGGAGCTCATAAGCTCCGCCCGCTGAATGAGCCCGTCCCGGAACGTACAAAAGACCTCCACATTCTGCCACTTCGTTCCCACCGACACCAGCTCTGCAAACTCTTCAAAGCCAATCTCCTCCAGACGGACACGGTCCATCTCCCTGTTCACATAGAAAACACAATCCTCGGCAAACGCCGGGAACCACACTGCCTCGTCCTCCTCCATCCCAAACGGCAGCACATAGCGGTCGATGCAGCGGCTGCTCAGGCTGATGGAACGGACGTACACCCGGTAGAGCCCGTCCGGTACCTCTCCGGATACCGCCATCTGGCCGTCGATCTCCTGCCCGGACGGCTCTGCCAGTTCAGAGCCTGTCTCCTCTTTTTGTTCGGACAGCTGCGAGGACTCCTGCGCTTCGGCCTTTTTCAGCTCACAGGATACGCCGAATCCAAATTCCGCCAGAAAGGTTTCCGCATCCTCTTCGGACAGTTCCACCAAAATATCATAATTTTCCGGATCCACCGCAAGCACCGGCGTCTCCGTAAGCAGCTCCGTCCGGATCTTCTCCGGCTCCTCCAGCACAGCCAGATGATAGTTTTCCAGTAGTGTTCCCTCGCTCAAGATTGCGTGATAAATGTCCAGCGTATCGCCCTCCTGTGCCTCCGGCGCCATACCAAGGGGCACTCCCAAAAGATAACCGCCGTCCGGCATATCTCGCAGGACAAATCCCTCCCCCATCACCTGGATGGAATCCGCCGCCCGGGAAAACCGTCCCGGATCAGTCTCCAGGATCTCTGTCTCTTCCTCCGGCGAAAAGGTGATCCACACCAGGTATCCCGGTATCAATCCGTCAAAATCAATTTCATAATAAGGTTCCACCTTCTCTGCATCCGGAATCTCCATTTCCCCAAGCCCCGGAATCAATATCACATTGCCGCCGGACTTCTCCGACTCTGTCACCACCCCGTAAAATATCTGCTTCTCCCGTTCTTTTGCCGTTCTGCCGGGATTTCCCAGCAGGAACACTGCCGTCAGGACACAGACAGCCAGGACCAGCCCTGTCAGCCAGAGAGCCGGCTTTCTATACCGCAGGATATTCCGGATCCGGCCTTTGAGATCCCCCGCCCCGAACGCTAACGGGATTCCGGCGGTGATCCCGTGTCCCGAAGCCAGCGCCAAAAGTGAGGTGGAATACTCTTTCTTGATCTGATTCCCGGCCCGTCTGAGAACTGCCTCGTCACAGGACATTTCCATATCCCGCCCGCTCAGGAAAAAGGCCAGCCAGACCAGCGGATTGAACCAGTGCAGGCACAGCGCCAGGTAGGCCGCAGCCCGGGTCAGATGATCCCCTCTTCTGACATGGATCCGCTCGTGGAGCAGGATATAGGCCAGATCCTTTTCCGGCAGATTTTCAGGCAGATAGATACAGGGCCGAAAGAACCCGATCACAAAAGGCGTTGCCGCAGCGTTGGTTCCAAAGACCCGTTCCTGTCCGTCCCTGGCAGTTTTTTCAGCCCTCCGCAGCCGAAGCAGAGTGCCGGCATAGGAAACCAGCCCCCAGAGGAAAAGCGCACAGGCTCCGGTCAGCCAGACTGCTGCCCCCACAGGAAGAAGCCCGTGCAGCGCTCCCACGGCGCTTATCTCCGCTCCCTCGCTCTTCTCCGGCATCCCGCTCTGCCCTGCTTCCGGCCCCGGAACCGTCTCACCCAAAGCCGGAAGCACAGATACCGTCTCCGCCCCCTGTGCATTGGAAGCTGTCCCGGACAGATATTCCTCGATCCTGGCCTGTTCCGGCGCGTGGAGGACCCCCAGCAGGGAAAAAGGGCTCTCAAAGGATACCGGGCACAGTAGCCTGAAAAGCACCACCGCCCACAGCCCATAGGAAAAGATGCGTGGGGCGCGCTTCAGGAGCAGACGCAGCGCCAGGACCGCCAGGATCATCAGCGTTCCCGTCAGGCTCATATTCAATATCCGGATAAACAGATTCGTCATCTTCAGTCCTCCTCATATTCGTCGATCAGCTTTTTCAGCATCTGAACCTCTTCCCTGCGAAGCTTGCGCTTCCTTATAAAGGCCGCCACGAACAGCGGCAGCGAATCCTGAAAATTGTCCTTTACAAACTGTTCGCCCATGACTCCCTGAAAATCCTCCCGGCTCATGCGCACTGTCACCAGTCCGTTTTCATTGGCAAACAGTCCCCTGTCGCACAGCCGTTTCAGCATCGTGTAGGTGGTGGTCCGTTTCCAGGAAAATGCGCTTTCACAAAGCTTTGCCAACTCCCCGGAGCGTATGGGGGCGCACTCCCAGATCAGCTCCGCAAATTTTTCTTCCATCTCTCCCAATCTGAATGGATCCATCTCTCCGTTCCCTCCTTTTCGCCTGTGTTGTTCTTCCTGTGCAGTTCTTTCTGTGTCGTTCTTCCTGTGTCGCTCTTCTCTTAGCAGAAAAACGTAACAGTTCAGCCCTCCGTCGTATTCAGCCCGGTAATGTCGATGTTCTCCCGGCAGACCGTTGGAGCACGTCGGCACTTGGCGAGGTACTTTCGAGCAGGCATGTCTTATATGCCTAGTGTCCGTTATGTGCGGAACCGAGCGGAAGCGCGTCTGCCGGGAGAACATCGGCAGTACCGGGCGTGACTTGCAAGAGAAAGGCTGCACTGTTACGAAAAACCCTATCTGCAAAATAAAAGCTGTCTAATATTATTAGACAAATTTAGTCTAACGCAATTAGACAGTCCTGTCAAGAGTTTTTTACTGCATATCCATCATCCTGCATCTCCATCATCCGAATCTTCCCGCAATGTAATCCCTCGTCCTCTTATCCCCGGGTCTTGAAAAAATTGTTTTCGCAGGGCCGAATTCCACCACCTCTCCCATCAGAAAGAACGCCGTATCGTCCGACACTCTGACTGCCTGCTGCATGTTGTGGGTCACAATGACCACTGTATATCTTTTTCTCAGGCTCTCCATCAGCTCCTCAATCTTTAAGGTGGACACCGGATCCAGAGCGGAGGTAGGTTCGTCCATCAAAAGTACCTCCGGCTGCACAGCCAGAGCCCTGGCGATGCACAGCCTCTGCTGCTGCCCGCCGGATAGCCCAAGGGCGGATTTTTTCAGCCTGTCCCTCACTTCCTCATAGATCGCAGCTCCTTTCAAAGACTCCTCCACGATCCCGTCCAGTTCACGCTTACTTTTGATGCCGTGAAGTCTGGGCCCATAGGCAATGTTGTCATAAATGCTCATGGGAAACGGATTGGGCTGCTGAAACACCATGCCCACTTTCTTGCGAAGAAGCGTAGTGTCCACCCGCCTGTCATAAATATCTTCCCCGTCCAGCAGTACCTTGCCCCTGATGCGGACGCCCTCCACCAGATCGTTCATCCGGTTGAGGCACTTTAAAAAAGTAGACTTCCCGCAGCCGCTGGGGCCGATAAAAGCGGTGATGGCCCTGTCCCTTATCTCCATATTCACATTTTTCAGCGCGTGATTTGTACCGTAATAAAGATTCAGGCCTTTCACCGATATCTTGCTCTTCCCCATGTTTTTCCCTCATTTCCGCGCTGATCTTTGCGCATGACGAGTTTGTGTCAAGCATGCCTGCCTTTTATGCCTTTGTCAGCTTCCCTGCAATCTTTTTCATGAGCAGATTCAGGCACAGAACGATAACGATCAGCACACAGCCCACTCCAAAGGCCGTCTCGTACCTGCCGTTCTGCATCTGCAGATACAGTTCTATGGTCAGAGTTCCGCCGGGATCCAGCACCTTGTTCGCCAGCTTCTGCACATTGTTCAGGATATCGTCCCCAAGCCTTGGCAGGCTCCTGCTGCTGCCCGCCGTGAACAGAAGGGCAGCGGACTCCCCCACAATGCGCCCCACCGCCAGGATCACCCCCGTGAGAATCCCTGGCATGGCCGAAGGAAGCAGAATGGTACGCACCATATGCCATTTGGAAGCCCCCATGCCAAGGGCGCCGCTCCGGTAGCTGTCCGGAACCGTCCGCAGCGCCTCCTGGGTGTTCCTGACAATCAGCGGCAGCACCATCAAAGTCAGCGTAAAAGCGCCGGTCAAAAGAGAATAATCCAGCCCCAGCGCCCGGCCGAAAAACGTCATCCCGAAAAGTCCGAAGATCACCGACGGAATGCCCGAGAGTATTTCCGTGGTAAACTCGATCAGCCTCACCAGCTTTCCGGGTTTTGCATACTCATTCAGATAAATCGCTGCTCCCACCCCCACAGGCGCTGCGATCAGCAGTGTCAAGACTGCAATATAAAGGGTGTTCACAATGTTTCCCGCAATGCCTATGGTCTTTTTCAGGGAATTGGTCACTGTCGTCAGAAATGTCCAGGATACCGTGCGGAACCCCTGAAAGAACACATATCCGACGATGCCTAAGAGCAGGAAGACCGAAACGGAGGCCGCGCCGTATATGGCTCCCAGCATGAGGGCCTCCAGAGGTCGCATTTTCTTTTGATACAGCGTAGTCTCACTCATAGCCTGCCGCCCCCTTTTTCAGGATTCCGGTCAATATCACATTGAGGATCATGATAAACACAAACAGTACCAGCCCGATAGTAAAGAGCATCTGCCTGTGGGTGCCTGACGCATATCCCATCTCGCTGACGATCGCAGTGGTCAGAAACCGCACGGAATGAAAAGGCAGGGGCGCATTCACACTGCCGCCGGACACCAGAGTGATCGCCATTGCCTCGCCTATGGCCCTCCCCACTCCCAGCACCACTGCCGTCACAATACCGGGTCTTGCCGCAGGCAGAATGGATCTGAAAATAGTCTGTACAGGAGAACCGCCCAGAGCCAGGGAGGCCTCCTTGATGTCCGGCGGCACCGCCCGAATGGAGGTCTCGCTGACATTGATCACGGTGGGCAGGATCATCACAGCCAGCACCAGCGCCGCCGAGAGCAAATTTGCGCCGCCGGTAAACTGATGGTCAGGCGAGTCCCGAAACAGTGCAAGTTCCAGCTTGAACATCAAAGGGTTCAAAAGAGAGATGCCTAACAGTCCGTATACCACGGAAGGAATTCCGGCTAACAGCTCCACTGCCGGCCTGACCACGGCCGCTGCCCGCTTATCCGCCACTTCCGCCAGAAACAC
>CANRMK010000159.1 GCA_947631715.1 uncultured Acetatifactor sp. | reverse complement strand
GATGAAGAAACTCGGATTTGGACTGATGCGGCTGCCTGTGAACGATAAGACCAACATGGCTGACGTGGATATGGAGCAGCTGAAGAAAATGGTGGACCTATTTATGGAAAAGGGCTTCACCTATTTTGACACTGCCTGGATGTACAATGATTTTGCCAGCGAGAGCGCGGCGAAGACCGCTCTGGTGGACCGGTATCCCAGGGAGAGCTTTACGCTTGCCACAAAGCTTCACTCGGCATTTATCAATTCCCTGGAGGACAGGGACAGGATCTTTCACGCGCAGCTTGAACACACTGGCGCGGGCTATTTTGACTATTATCTGCTGCACGGGATCGAGGCGTCCATGTATCCGAAGTACGAGCAGTTCGACTGCTTTCACTGGCTTTTGGACAAGAGGGAAAAAGGGCTTGTAAAGCATGCGGGATTTTCTTTCCATGATACTCCTGAGCTTTTGGACGAGATCTTGACGAAGTACCCGGAGATGGAATTTGTCCAGCTTCAGATCAATTACCTGGACTGGGAGAGCCAGTGGGTGCAGTCCAGAGCCTGCTATGAGACGGCGCTTAAGCACAAGAAGCCTGTGATCGTCATGGAGCCGGTAAAGGGCGGGACGCTGGCCAATGTTCCGGAGGAGGCGCAGGAGCTGTTCCGCGGTCTGGACCCTGAAAAGAGCGTTTCCAGCTGGGCGATCCGCTTTGCGGCAAGCCTGCCTGGGGTAATGACAGTGCTTTCGGGCATGTCGGACATGGAGCAGATAAAAGATAACACCAGTTATATGGAGGATTTTAAACCTCTGACAGAGGAGGAAACGGCCGTCTGCCATAAGGTGGCGGAGATCATCAACCGGCAGATCGCGGTTCCCTGCACCGGCTGTTCCTACTGTACCGCAGGGTGCCCGAAAAAGATCGCCATTCCGCAGTACTTTTCCCTCTATAACGAGGACATGCGGGAGCATCTGGAGGAAAAGGGCTGGACGGTGAATTACAGCAACTATGCGATGCTGACAGAGAAATTCGGCCGCGCCAGAGACTGCATAGAGTGCGGTCAGTGTGAGAGAGTCTGTCCTCAGCATCTGCATATTATCGAGAACCTGAAAGCGGTGTCCGGACATTACGACCATTGAAGCTGACGGCGGAACAAAGAGCATGGAACCTATGGGATTTCTGAAAGACAAGTGCGGCCAGAGAGACTGGCCGGAAACGGGGAAATAGAAATGGCAGCAGATCAGAGCAGGATCCGCAATTTCTGTATTGTGGCGCATATCGATCACGGCAAATCCACCCTGGCGGACCGGATCATCGAGAAGACGGGGCTCCTCACCAGCCGGGAGATGCAGGACCAGGTCTTGGACAATATGGATCTGGAGCGGGAGAGGGGCATCACCATCAAGGCACAGGCGGTGCGCACCGTCTACAAGGCAAGGGATGGGAAAGAGTATATCTTTAATCTGATCGACACTCCCGGACATGTGGATTTCAACTATGAGGTCAGCCGCTCCCTGGCAGCCTGCGACGGGGCGGTCCTGGTGGTGGACGCCGCCCAGGGGATCGAGGCCCAGACGCTGGCCAACGTGTACCTGGCGCTGGATCATAATCTGGATGTGTTCCCGGTGATCAATAAGATCGACCTGCCCAGCGCGGACCCGCAGCGGGTGATAGAGGAGATCGAGGACGTGATCGGGATCGAGGCTCATGACGCGCCCCTGATCTCTGCTAAGAACGGCATCAACATCGAGGAGGTGCTGGAGCAGATCGTTGCGAAGATCCCGGCACCCGGCGGAGACCCGGGCAATCCTCTGCAGGCGCTGATCTTTGACAGCATTTACGATTCCTATAAGGGCGTGATCATTTTCTGCAGAGTGATGGAGGGCACCGTAAAGAAAGGGACCCGTATCCGCATGATGGCCACTAAGGCGGAGGAAGAGGTGGTGGAGGTGGGATATTTCGGCGCCGGCCGGTTCCTCCCCTGCGAGGAGCTGTCCGCCGGCATGGTGGGCTATATCACCGCCTCTATCAAGAATGTAAAGGACACTGCCGTGGGGGACACGGTGACGGATGCGGACCGGCCCTGCAGGGAGCCTTTGCCCGGCTATAAGAGGGTGCAGTCTATGGTGTACTGCGGCATGTACCCTGCGGACGGGGCGAAATATCCGGATCTGCGGGACGCGCTGGAAAAGCTTAAGTTAAATGACGCCTCTTTAAATTATGAACCGGAGACGTCGGCCGCTCTGGGATTTGGATTCCGCTGCGGATTCCTGGGGCTTCTGCATCTGGAGATCATTCAGGAGAGGCTGGAGCGGGAGTACAATCTGGATCTGGTGACCACTGCGCCCGGCGTGGTGTATAAGGTGTACAGGACGGACGGGGAGGTCCTGGAGCTCACCAATCCCTCCAATCTGCCGGATCCGTCCACCATCGAGCACATGGAGGAGCCTGTGGTAAGCGCCGAGATCATGGTGGCGAGCGAATACATCGGTTCCATTATGGAGCTGTGCCAGGAGCGGAGAGGCCGCTACCTGGGAATGGAATATATTGAGGGGACCAGGGCGCTGTTAAAGTACGAGCTCCCCTTAAATGAGATCATTTATGACTTCTTTGACGCATTGAAATCCCGGTCCCGGGGGTATGCGTCTTTCGATTACGATATCAAGGGATATGAGCCGGCGAAGCTGGTGAAGCTGGATATTTTGATCAACCGGGAGGAAGTGGACGCTCTGTCCTTTATCGTCCACGCAGATTCCGCCTATGAGAGAGGGCGGAAGATGTGCGAGAAGCTGAAGGACGAGATTCCAAGGCATCTGTTCGAAATCCCCATTCAGGCTGCCGTGGGCGGCAAGATCATCGCCCGGGAGACTGTAAAGGCCATGCGCAAGGACGTGCTGGCCAAGTGCTACGGCGGCGACATCACCCGGAAGAAGAAACTGTTGGAGAAGCAGAAAGAGGGAAAGAAGCGTATGCGCCAGATCGGAAACGTGGAGATTCCCCAGAAAGCCTTTATGAGCGTGTTAAAGCTGGATGACAGAAAATAGAGAACTGGAATTGTATTTTCATATCCCTTTCTGCGTCAGGAAATGCCTGTACTGCGATTTTTTGTCCGGCCCTGCGGAGCCGGGGACAAGGCGGCAGTATATGGAGGCCCTGATGGGAGAGGTGCGCAAAAAGGCGGAGGACTGCCGGGAGGATACGGTGGTCTCCGCCTTTCTCGGCGGCGGGACCCCGTCCCTGGCGGATCCGGATCAGATAGAACGGCTTTTGGAGGCAGTGCACGGACATTACCGTGTCGCTCCCGATGCGGAGATCACCATAGAGGTCAATCCGGGGACGGCGGACAGAGAAAAGCTAAAAGCTTACCAAAAGGCCGGGATCAACCGTCTCAGCATCGGCCTGCAGTCCGCGGACGACGAGGAGCTTGCAGCACTGGGCAGGATCCATACCTGGCGGCAGTTTCTGGACATCTACCGGGAGGCCAGGGAAGCGGGCTTCGTCAATATCAATGTAGATGTGATGAGCGCCCTGCCGGGACAGAGCCTTGAAAGCTGCCTGAAGACCCTGGAAAAAGTGCTGGACTTAGAACCGGCGCCGGAGCACATTTCTGCCTACAGCCTGATCCTGGAGGAGGGGACGCCCTTTTTTGAAATGGCTTCTGCGGGAGAACTGCAGCTGCCGGACGAGGAGCTGGACAGGCTTATGTACCGGGAGACCGGGAGGATGCTTGGAGAAGCGGGCTATCGCCGATACGAGATATCCAACTATGCCCGCGAGGGGCATGAGTGCCGGCATAACAAGGGCTATTGGACCAGGAAAAATTACCTGGGATTTGGTTTGGGTGCGGCTTCTCTATATAATAACATGCGTTATAAAAATACTGGCAGCATGACGGAATATCTGCGGGATCCGCTGGGGAGCCGGGAAGAGATGCAAAGGCTCAGCAGAGAGGAGCAGATGGAGGAATTTATGTTCCTGGGACTGCGCCTCACAGAGGGAGTGAGCCTGGAGCGGTTCCGCCGGGTGTTCGGTGTGGCGCTGGAGGAGATTTACGGGCCGGCGGTGGAGAGGAGCGTAAAGGACGGCCTGCTCTATAGATACAGCCGTCCCGCCAAAAATGGAAAGGAGGATATGCTGGCGCTTACGGAGCTGGGACTGGACGTGAGCAATTATTGCCTGGCCCGCTTTTTGCTGTGACTTGGGGGACAGCTTATTTTTCCCTGCATGACAGGCACTGTGGAGAAAAGAGGCTCATAGACTATTGTTAAGAGCAATCCACGGAGGGACCTTTTTGAAAACCTTTCAGAAACCGCTGACCTCGGGGGAAGAGGCGGAGCAGTGCCGGCTGCTGCGGGAGGGGACTCCCGAGGAGGCAAGGCGGGCGAAAGAAATTTTGATCGAGCGGAATCTGCGGCTTGTTGCTCACATTGCAAAGAAATATCAGAATGCGGACGAGGATATGGAGGATCTGATCTCCATTGGCTGTATCGGTCTGATCAAGGCCGTGGATACCTTTGACGGGAAAAAGGGAAGGCTGGCCACCTACGCCTGCAGATGTATCGACAATGAGCTTTTGATGCTCCTCAGGGGAAAGAAGAAAACGGCCAGGGAGGTCTCCCTGTTCGAACCCATCGGGCAGGATAAGGAGGGGAACGAGATCCGGCTGGTGGATGTGATAGAGCAGCAGCAGCCGGATATCGTGGAGAACATGGAAATGTCCGGCAATATTAAGAAGCTGTTCTCCCTGCTGGGCAAGACCTTGAACGACCGGGAGAGGACGATCATCGTGATGCGGTACGGGCTGAACGGAGGCCCGGAGGCCACTCAGAGCCAGATCGGGGAGAAGCTCGGCATATCCCGCAGCTATGTATCGCGGATCGAAAAGAAAGCCCTGCAGAAGCTGAGGAGCAAATTTGAGGCATAGGCATAGGATGGAAGCCTGGGCGTAAATTATTTTTTGATTGTGTTTTTCTGAAAGAATGTTTATAATGGAGGCATAGGTGTTTGCGGGGATCGGAGGAAGAGATAAGGGGTCATGCAGTTTATCGAGTCGGAAAATCTAAAGACGGGAATGCGGCTGGCGAGACCTATCTACAACAAAAAAGGCGTGCTGCTGTTCGAACGGGATTCCCGGCTGACGTCCCAGACCATTGAAAGCGTGAAAAATTTCGGCCTTTTGGGCGTCTATGTGCTCGATGCGGCAGAACCTTTGCCGCCCATGTCAGAGGAAGATCTGGAGTTCGAGAGATTTCAGATCTCCACCGGCTTTTCCATTCAGGACGAGCTGGAAAAGATCCTGGAGACAAAACATGAGACCAGAGTGGACAGCATAGCGGCGCTGATACTGAAAAATTACGGACATCTGGACGGCAGGATCACCTTTTACCAGAATCTGCGGAGCCGGGATGACTATATCAGCCGCCACTGCCTGAATACTGCCATTTTCTGTGCAATGATAACACATGCTATGAATATCAGGGTGGACGAGCAGCTGCAGATCATGTATGCGGCGATCACCCATGATCTGGGCAAGCTGAACGTGCCCCACACCGTTCTGTTCGGGCCAGCGGACAATGAGAAGTGCAGAGAGGAGATACAGCAGGCCCGGGAGGCCGGCCTGGAGGTGCTTGAGACTGCGTTTCGGGACGGTATCACCATAAAGCGCATCTGCGGCCAGGCCCTGCGCGCACAGTCCATGGCGGCGGAGGGAACGGGCGCTTCCACCGCGAAGATGCTCATGGGGGCCAAGATCCTCCTGGTGGCCGACCGGTATGACGAGATGACGGCCATGAGCCTGCACGGGACATCGGAGTCTGAGGTAAAGGCGGTCCGGGAATTGATCGATCATCCGGAACTCTATGACCCTGGGGTGGTGAAAGCGCTGTTGAGATGTGTGAACGTGCTGTTCCCCGGCGTCAG
>CANRMK010000158.1 GCA_947631715.1 uncultured Acetatifactor sp. | reverse complement strand
GCAGCTCTCCCGGGCGGTGATGCAGCAGGTGCCTGTCTCGCTGTCCAACCCCTCCGCAAAGTCCACGGCGGCCTATGAACGCCTGGCACAGAAGCTTCTGGGGCGCGAGGAGGAGCAGCGTCAGCCCAGGCGCGGCATGGCGGCATTTTTCTCCCATATCATATCAGGCAGAAAGTAATAATACATTAAAAGAAGCGGGGGTGACTTAACATGCTTTCAGATTTCGTTGCGCTAGGGTCGAAGATCGAGCTTCAGCCTGTGGAGCGGAGCATCGCGGAACAGGATCCGGTGGCCAGAAAGATATATAACAGCCAGGTATATGACATCCTTTCCGAGGATACCATGGAGATCCTCATGCCCATGGAAAAGACAAAGCTGATCCTGCTCCCGGTGGACGGTGAGTTCGACATGGTGTTCTATGAGCCGAACGGGCTGTTCCAGTGTTTTGCCAGGGTCATTGACAGATACAAGAGGAACAACGTCTATATCCTGGTGATGGAGCTGACCAGCAACCTGCGGAAATACCAGCGCCGGGAGTATTACCGGTTCAGCTGCGCTCTGGAGATGTGCTCCAGGACCCTGGAGGAGGAAGAGCTGCAGGCGGTGGAGAACAACCAGCCCTATGCGCTGACGCCGGGGCTTCCGCTGAAGCAGAGCATCATAGTGGATATCAGCGGCGGCGGGCTGCGCTTTTTGTCCACGCAGCTGTACGAGCCCGGCAGCATGATCTACATCAGCTACCATCTCTTAAAGAACGGACAGAACAAGCTGTATGAAATGGTGGGAAAGGTGCTGAGCGCAAAAGCTCTGGACAACCGGCCGGATACTTATGAACACAGAGTCCAGTACGTGGACATGGACAGTAAGACACGGGAAGAGATCATCAAATATATTTTTGAGGAAGAAAGAAAGAATCGCAGAAAGGAAGTCTATGGCAATGAAGAAAAAAATATTGGTGGTTGATGACTCTGCACTCATGAGAAGAGTGATCTGTGATATAATTGACAGTGATGAGAGATTCCAGGCAGCTGCAAAGGCGAACAATGGGGAAGAGGCCCTTGAACTGCTGAGCAGGAACCAGTACGACGCTGTGGTCCTCGATGTGAACATGCCCAAGATGAACGGGCTGGAGCTGTTAAAACAGCTGCGGGACAGAAAGATTCCGGCCCGGGTCATGATGGCCAGCACGGACACCAGGGAGGGAGCAAAGACTACACTGGACGCTTTGGAGCTGGGAGCTCTCGACTTCATACATAAGCCCGACAGCGCAGTGGACTGCAGAGTGGAGACGTTCAGGACGGAGCTTCTGCGGATCCTGGAGGTGGTGGCCAACAGCAATCTCCCGGTGTTCGCAGCGCCGGAACGGACAGAGGACAGCCGGCAGACCACCGGCAGGGTCGCGGATTTTGCAAAGAAATTTTCCAGCAAGATCCAGGGCAGCAAGGTGGTGGCGATCGCAAGCTCCACAGGGGGCCCCAAGTCCCTGCAGGCCGTGATCCCCAAACTGCCGGCGGAGCTGGACGCCCCGGTGCTCCTGGTACAGCATATGCCAAAGGGATTTACGGCATCTTTGGCGGAGCGGCTCAACGACTTAAGCCAGATCAGGGTAAAGGAAGCGCAGGAGGGAGACGAGCTGGAGAACGGCACGGTGTATGTGGCCATGGGCGGAATGCACATGAACGTAAAGACCTCGCCCGGGGGCAGATACACGATCCATTACTCCGACGAGCCTGCCAGGGAGGGCGTGAAGCCCTGCGCCAACTATATGTATGAGTCTCTCTCGGACAGCCGGTTCGACGAGGTAGTCTGTGTTGTCATGACAGGCATGGGTGCGGACGGAACCGAGGGGATCAGGAACCTGGAGGCAAAGAAAAAGGTCCATGTGATCGCTCAGGATCAGGCCACCAGCGTGGTGTACGGCATGCCAAAGAGCGTGGCGAACGCCGGGCTCACCGATCAGGTGGTCCCCCTGGACCAGCTGGCCCAGGAGATCATCTTAAACGTGGGTGTCAGGGCCTGAACGCGGGGCGGTACAGTGTAGGGGATGAAATGAAGCAGTGAACGAAGAAAGGGATGGGGTAGAAGTATGGATGTAAGTCAGTATCTCGAGATCTTCCTTGACGAGACCAAGGAGCACTTGCAAAATTTGAACACGCGGATTCTGGAACTTGAGGCGGATCCGGAGAATGCGGATACCATCAACGAGATCTTCCGTGCGGCACATTCGCTGAAAGGCATGGCGGGGACCATGGGATACAAGCGGATGCAGAATCTGACTCACGATATGGAGAACGTGTTCTCCGAGGTGCGCAACGGCACGATCAAAGTGAAGCCGGAAATGATCGATGTGCTGTTCCAGTGTCTGGACGCTCTGGAGGAGTATACGGACAACATTCAGTCGTCCGCCGACGAGGGCACCAATGACAACGAGCCCCTGATCAAAATGCTGAACGATATCCTGAACGGCGGAGGAGCGGAGGATGCGCCCGCTAAGGAGGAGGCTCCGGCCGCAGCCGCAGCGCCCGCCGAAAAAGCTCCGGAGGGCTGTAAGTGGGATTCGGTGCACCTGGACAGCAGCCAGATCTCCGTGCTCAGGGAGGCCCAGGCCCAGGGCAAGAAAGTGTACGGGCTCAATGTCCTGGTCCAGGAGAGCTGTATCTTAAAGGCGGCGAGAGCGTTCCTGGTATTTAAGGCTGTGGAGGAGCTTGCGGAGATCATTGTATCGGAGCCAAGCGCCCAGGACGTGGAGGATGAGAAATTCGACAGGGACTTTACCCTGATTGTCCTTTCGGACGCGGAGCTGGACGCTGTCATAAAAGCAGCGGAAAACGTATCCGAGATAGAGAAAGTCACAGGCGCGCTGATGACGCTGGAGAACAGAAAGACGGAGGAAGAGGAGGCGGAGGAGACAGCCGCCAAGGAGGCAGCCGCTCCCGCATCCGAACCTGCCAAGGCTGAGACAAAGCCCGCTGCAGCTCCGGCAGCAAAACCCGCGCCCCCTGCACCCAAGCCTGCGGAGGAAAAGAAGCAGACACCCTCCAAGCCTGTGGTGAACCGTACGGTGCGCGTGGATATCGAGAAGCTGGATGCCCTGATGAACCTGGTCAGTGAGCTGATCATCGCCAAGAATTCCCTGGTATCCGCCTCCAGCCAGGAACAGGAGGCAAGTACCAATAACAACAGCTTTAACGAGCAGATCGAGTATCTGGAGAGCGTGACCACCAATCTCCATGAATCCGTCATGAAAGTGCGGATGGTGCCTATCGAGAGCGTGGTGAACAAGTTCCCCAGAATGATCCGGGATCTCTCCAAGAAGCTGGATAAGAAAATGGAACTGTATATGACCGGTGAAGAGACGGAGTTGGACCGCACCGTGGTGGACGAGATCGGAGACCCTCTGATGCACCTTTTGCGGAACTCTGCGGACCACGGCCTGGAATCTGCGGAGGTCCGCGCACAGCGGGGCAAGCCTGCCGTGGGCTCCATCTTCCTGGACGCATACCAGGACGGCAACAATGTGGTCATCGAGGTCAGGGACGACGGTAACGGCATCGATGTGGAAGCGGTGAGGAATAAGGCCATTGAGCGTGGCACCATCACGCCCGAACAGGCCGCCAACATGACGGATAAGGAAGTGATCGATCTTCTGTTCCTGCCTAGCTTCTCCACCGCAAAACAGGTGACAGATGTGTCAGGTCGTGGCGTGGGGCTTGACGTGGTAAAGTCGAAGATCGAGTCCTTAAGCGGCGAGGTAGAGGTAAAGTCAAAGCTGGGTGAGGGAAGCACATGGACGATCCGCCTGCCCCTGACCCTGGCGATCATTCAGGCTCTGATGGTGGTGGTAGGAGAAGAAAAGTATGCCATCTCCCTGGGCTCCATACAGACATTGGAGGATATTCCGCCCAGTGATATCAAGCTTGTGCAGAACAAGGAAGTGATCCACCTGCGCGGCACCGTGATCCCTCTGATCAGGCTGAACGAGGTGTTGGACGTGGAGAGCAAGCGTTCTCCGGAGGACAACCTGATCGTGGTCATCGTAAAGAAAGGCGACAAGCTGGCCGGCCTTGTGATCGACGAGCTGATTGGACAGCAGGAGATCGTTATCAAGACCCTGGGCAAGTATATCAAGCAGTGCAAATTCATCAGCGGCGCAACGATTCTGGGAGACGGGGAGATCGCTCTGATCCTGGATGCCAATGCCCTGATTTAAGGAAAGGAGCGAACGGATATGGAGCTGAGTACATTAACGAACAAGAATGTCCCCGAGGAAGAGGGACAGCGTTCCAAGGAGATCATACAGTATATCGTGATCCGGCTTGGTGAGGAGCAGTACGGCATTGACATACGCAATATCGATACGATCACCAGAATGCAGCACATCACCAGAGTGCCGAAGATGCCCGAGTATCTGAGAGGCGTGATCAATCTCCGGGGTGTGGTGATCCCTGTGATGAGCTTCCGGCTTCGGATGAATCTGCCGGCGGACGAGATCACAAAGGCCACCAGGATCATTGTGCTGAAGCTTGCCGAGGAGGGAAATGTAGGCTTTATCGTGGACGAGGTGAAAGAGGTGGTGAGCCTGAGTGTGGACGACATCGAAAAGATTGCCGACAGCACAAAGGAGGGCAGAGCCAACCTGATCAATGCGGTGGGAAAGCACAACGGGGAGCTGATCTCCCTGTTTGATCTGAATGCGATCAGTCTTGAGGACTGAGAAAAGAAGCTGTGAAAGGAGATTGCTCCTATGGGAGATTTGACATTAGAGCAGGTTACGGAAAATTATTATGATGTCCTGAGGGAGTTGGGCAATATCGGTGCGGGCAACGCCATGACAGCGCTGTCCCAGATGCTTCAGTGCAAGGTGGACATGAAAGTGCCCCAGGTAAGGCTTTTGGACTTTACCGATGTGGGCGAACTGATGGGCGGCGAAGAGCAGATCATGGTGGGCGTGTTTTTAGGTGTGGAGGGCGATATCACCGGAAGCATGATGTTCATGGTGGAAGAAAAGAGCGCCAGGCACCTGATTCAGAGGATCACCATGGGCATGATGCCGGAGGGCTCGGAGTTTGAGGAAATGGGGTTGTCCGCCATGAAAGAGGTGGGCAATATCATCACGGGCGCTTACCTGAATTCCCTTTCTACGATGACGAACCTGAAGATCTATCCCACGCCCCCGGCCCTCACGGTGGACATGGCAGGCGCGATCTTGAGCGTTCCGGCGATCCAGTTCGGCATACTGGGCGACAAGATCCTTTTGATCCAGTCTCAGTTCTATGATGAGGTGGAGCTGGACGGATACTTTATCCTGATCCCCGACATGGAATCCTATGCCAAGATCCTGACGGCATTGGGAATCCCTCTGATCTAAACGGAAAATATCTTTTGGCAGAATCTGATGAGACGATGGCGTGAGGGATGTGGAAGTGACTCATGAGTGAGATAATTAAAGTGGGAATGGCAGATCTGAAGACTTGTGTAAGCCCCAACGGCGTTACGACCCTGGGGCTTGGTTCCTGTGTGGGAATCGCTGTTCGGGACCCGGTCACGAAAGTGGGAGGGCTGGCACATATTATGCTCCCGGACAGCAAGGCTATCAGAAACAGCCATTTGAACGTGGCAAAATTTGCGGATACGGGCATTGTAGAGCTTGTGAACCAGATGGAAAAGCTGGGGGCGAAGCGCAACCGGATGGTGGCAAAAATTGCCGGAGGCGCCACTATGTTCTCCTTTCAGGGCGGCAGCACCGCCATGGGCCAGGTGGGCTTGAGGAATGTGGAGGCCACAAAGGCGAAGCTAAAGGAGCTCAAGATCCCTATCCTGGCGGAGGATACAGGGGCCAATTACGGAAGAACCGTGATCTTTTATCCTGAGACGGGAGAGTTCCACATACGGGCGGTGGGGAAACCGGAAGCCATTATTTGAGG
>CANRMK010000157.1 GCA_947631715.1 uncultured Acetatifactor sp. | reverse complement strand
CGGCACGGCCCACAGCACAGCTGCCGCAGCTGTATACTTATAGTCCGCTGTTCCCGCTCCCTGCATCGTATAATAAAGTACCACGGCCCCGAGCCAGGATACGGCCGTTATCAGGAATCCCTTCACGGCCGAAGCGCCGGCGTTCTTCCGGGGACCCCGGCGAAAAACTCTCAAAGATTTCAAAAGCGCCGCTGCCCCAAGGGAGGCCCAGAACCACAAACAGCTGTACCACACATAATATTTTGTGAACAGCGGGTGTTCCATTGTCAGCATTCCGTAATTGACGCCGGAATGAGAATCATAGGAGCGCCCCTTTAGCTGAAGCGGAAGCACAGCCTCTGTGGCGCCATAGATCAAAACATCCCAGACAATCTGCTTCAGGATCTGCGTTCTGTGGCGCTGCCAGGAGATCCCGGCCATTTCCCGATAACAGGAGACAGCGTTTTCCCCGCCTGCCGCCTCTTTATAGACCGGGAGAAAAATGCTTTTCATATTTTCCGGATAGCGCGTTACCTCCCGCAGTACTTCATCGTCAGCCAGCCGAAGTTCCTCCGGCCATTCTTCATAGTCCTTAAGAAGTACAGGCCACGCGGTCCTTGCCGCAGCAGATGCCCAGAAACGCTCTTGAAAGTCCGGCTCCCCCTCCCGGGCCAGGCCGCAGATTCCTCCTGCCGCCCCGCAGAATGCCGCCGTCAGCAGACATGTATACAACAGACGTCCGATGTCTTTCAGAAGTGCTTTCCTTTTCAGGATCAGTGTCACCGCAATAGGGACCGCCCCAAGCAGACAGTATTCCGGCAGCAACAGAGTCAGACCGACAAAACAACAGCCTGCGGCCGCCAGGTGCCTCAGGGAAATATTCTGTCCGTCCTTTTGGACTTTCAGGCAACATGCCAGTTCCAGAACCGAAAGGGAGCTTACAAAAGAATAGGGCAAAATAGCCATATGGCACTGCATTGCCATGGGAACTGTCATAAGTGCAGCCGCACACCAGCAGCGCAGAAATTTCCCCACAGGCCGGACTGCTCCCACCAGCGCCCAGCCCGCCCAAAAAGCGGCTGCCAGCTGCAGAAGATACAGAATCTGAGGTATCTGCCCCAGGCTGCCTGCAAGCAGGGGATAAATTCCCTCCTCCACCTCCTCAAAGGCCTGTGTCTTCCCGAATTGGAGACACATCCACACCGCTCCGCACAGGATCCTGACACTGAAGCCCGCAAAGAGGAACCACTTCAATATGAGATTCAGCCTTAACGCCGCCTTCTTCACATCCGCTCTCCCAGTTCCACGCAAAGAAAACAAACCCTTTCTGCGCTGCCTATCTGTAAAATTCCGACACCTTTCCGCAGATATAATCCACCTGTTCCAGCGTCAGGCCATAGTACATAGGAAGTCTCACCAGCCGTTCACTCTCCCTGGTGGTATATCTGTCCTCCCCGTGGAAACGACCGAACTTTATTCCGGCAGGAGCAGTGTGCAGCGGAATATAGTGGAACACCGAATGAATATTACCCGCTTTCAGATAATCGATAAGCGCCGTTCTCTCCTCAATGTCTTTCGCTTTCACATAAAACATGTGGCCGTTGTGCACACATCCCTCCGGCACCACAGGAAGCTCCAGCTTCCCCTCCTCCGCAAGCGGCTTCAGATTTTCATAATAGCGGCGCCAGAGCGCCAGTCTCGCCTCATTGATCTCGTCGGCGATCTCCAACTGGGCGTAGAGATAGGCCGCATTCATATCGCTGGGCAGATAAGAAGAGCCAAAATTTATCCAGGTATACTTATCGATCTGCCCGCGGTAAAACTTGCTGCGGTTCGTGCCTTTCTCCCGGATGATCTCCGCGTCCTCCACATTTTTCTCATCCTTGATCAGTAAGGCTCCGCCCTCTCCCATGCTGTAATTCTTGGTCTCATGAAAGCTGTAGCAGCCGAAATCTCCGATGGTACCTAAGGCTTTCCCCTTGTATGAGGCCATGACTCCCTGCGCCGCATCCTCGATCACGATCAGGTCATGCCGGGCTGCAATCTCCATGATGGTATCCATCTCGCAGGACACCCCCGCATAGTGGACCGGCACAATGGCTTTTGTCCTCTCTGTCACCGCCGCCTCGATCAGTTTTTCATCTATATTCATGGTATCGGGCCGGATATCCACAAACACCGGGACCGCTCCCCGGAGCACGAAAGCGTCCGCCGTAGACACAAACGTATACGCCGGCATGATCACCTCGTCCCCAGGCTGAATGTCAGCCAGAAGAGCAGCCAGCTCCGTGGCATGGGTACAGGATGTCGTCAGCAGGCATTTTGCAGTGCCCGTCCTCTGTTCGAACCATTCGCTGCAGCGTTTCGTAAAAGGTCCGTCCCCACAGATCTTCTGATTTTTTACACACTCCTGAATATATTCCGCCGCTTTCTCCACATAGGGCGGCACGTTAAAATTGATCTTCTCGCGCATTCGTCTCACACCTTTCTTCCGGTCAGTCATTTTAAGGATAATCCTTTAGTTTCTTTTGCGCCAGGCTCCCTCTACATTTCCCTGCACATTGTCCGTCACCTGGCGTATAATGTACTTAGGCCTGCCTTTTACTTCCTCATAGATCCTGGCAATGTAGTGGCCTATGATCCCCAGGCTCAGCATCAGGAAACCGCCTATGATCAGGATCAGCAGGATCACCGTGGTAAAGCCCTCTACAGCAGTTCCCATCAGGTATTTTACCAAAGTCTGCACTGCCAGCGCCACACTGAAAAGAATAGAAATGATTCCCATCACAGTCACTATCTGCAGAGGAAGTGTGCTGAAAGAGGTGGCATTCGTGATCGCATAACGCATCAGACTCCAGAAAGACCATTTGCTTTCCCCGAACTGTCTCTCCTGCACCTCATACTGTACGGTCTCCGTCCGAAAACCCGCCCAGAAGCTCAGCGCCCTGAAAAAAGTATTCCGCTCCGGCAGCTGCAGCAGCACATTGACCACTTTGCGGTCCAAAAGCTTGAAATCGGAGGAGGCGTTCATATCCATTTTGATCAGTCTGCTCATGATCCTGTAGAACAGCCCGGCGGAAAGCTTGTATCCCAGGCTCTCACGGCCCCGGCTGCTCTTGATTCCCTCCACTACCTCAGCACCGTCTTTCCACTTCTTCCACATCAGCGGGATCACATCCGGCGGATGCTGCAGATCGCAGTCCATCACGATCACCGCATCTCCGTTCGAAAGCTCCAGGCCCGCAAAAATACCGGCTTCCTTTCCGAAATTCCGGCTGAATTCCGCTCCCCGGATCCTGGGATTTGCCTGGGAAGCCTTCCGGATCTCGGAAAAGGTTCCATCGCCGGAGCCGTCGCTGATAAAGATCAGCTCATAATCAATTTCATTGTCCTCCAGCAGCCTGGAAAGCACCGCGGAAGTATTGGCAATATTCTGTTCCTCGTTATAGGCCGGCAGCACAATGGAGAGCAGTGCCATATCCATACCTCCCGCCTGCAGAAAGCAGGCTCTTTTTCAAACTTCCTATCTCGTCCGGTTCTCCGTTTTTACATAGAGAATGCCGTCTATGATCTTTATGGAATTTTTACCGGGGAAGCTGTCCATTTCCATATATTCCTCACTGTAATACATCTCTGCCATAGCATCGGCCGGCAGAATGTTCAGCGTGGCGCCCAGATAATTCCGAATAAACTCCCGGTAATTGTCCGCGGTATACAGCAGACTGTCTCCGTGCTCCCCGCTAAGACCGATCATATTAGAGGTGACAGGCAGGGTAATGTCCGTCAAAGGATAGGATTCGTCCCCCACCCACCCGATCATTGCAATGGGGATCCCCTGATAATACCCTTCGGTCTGTTCGATCCGGTCCACAAGGCGGACGCAGTAGGCATACGTTTTCTCATAGCGCTTCTGCAGATTGGAATATCCGATATTATCCGTTACCCCATAGAAAAATACCAGCACAAAAACAGCGCCCAGTCCTATCCATTCCGCCAGGACAGCGCCCGGCATTCTGTCCCTGTTCCTGCTCACGAACGCTGTCAGACCGATCAGAAACAGCACCCACTGATACCGCATGAGCAGATGGTAGGTGACGCCCGGAGACACAAGCAGGATCACATTGGTGCTAAGCGGCAGCAGCACCACGGCTATGATCATTATAACGAAAAATGCCGGATTCTTCCACCATTTTCTTCTGTACGCCAGCCGAACCGCCAAATATCCTGCAGATAGGGCCAGCAGGATTACAGCCGTCAGCGAAACCGCATTCTGGAACAGCACGTTTCCCTTTAAGGTGAATGCCAGGAAATCCCGGTAAGCCGCGTACAGCATCTTAGGCAGGCTTTTTGCGGATGCCGCCCCGGAAACCATCCCGCTGATTCCCTGATAGGAAGCCAGCTCTTTTCCCTGCACCCGCAGCAGGATCTGCAAGATTACATAATAAAGCGCCGCTCCCAGCACACCCATGGCCGCATAGCGCAGCGCGCCCCATATTTTCTCACGCACATTGCTTTCCCCGGCGCACAGCATGGCCACCGCAAAAAGGGACAGGATCATGGCAAACGGAAGGTAGGCCTGATAAGTGCCCAGGCTGAACGCAAGGCATACCGCCCCTCCCAGAAAACCGTATCTGTATTTTTTCGTCAAAAGCACCGCCAGCACTGCCAGCAGCAGCGCCAGCATGTAACCGTCCATCGTGAACACATAGGCAAAGGTAGAGGCTAACGCCGGAAATACCGTCAGCAGCCCGCTGCATCCTACGACCGCCCAGCCTTTTTCTATCTCCAGAAGCTCGGTCAGGGCTGCGGCGGCAAGACCTAAGAATACCAGGCCAAGCAGACCGATCAGCCAGGGAATGGTATAGTAGGAGGAAAATCCGCAGGCCACCGTCAAGAACCATCTGCCGGAAGTGATCATATTCTGATCGAAATACATGCTCGCAAGCCCATCATGATTTGGGATATCCGAAAGCATCACCGGCATATGCACTGCCAAACCGATCAGCACTGCGGATAAAAAGGCCATTCTTTGATTTTTTTTCGTCTTCTCCCTAATGCGGCAAAACAATTGCGCCGGCGTCAATATACTTCCCATATTTACACCTCTTTTCGCGCTGATCTTTGCGCATAACGAGTTTGTGTCAAGCAGTGCGCGGACACAAATCCCGCGATTGAAAATTTTAATTTTCAATCTTACCCTCTATGCTGCAGATACTCCGCTATCCGCTCTGCGATCAGTTCCCGCCCTTTCCCGTTGGGGTGCATACCGTCAATGCTGTAGATCTTCCAGTCCTCCCAGGTATCATGGGGATACAGGTCATGATAGAGATCCAGAAATTCCAGCCCCATTTCCTCCGCCACTTCCTTTTGCGCCTGAACGTAAGCTTCCAGGTTTCCGTATCCGCTGTTATATTCTTCGCAGGTGCGGCGGCTTCCCATATCCCATACATAGGTGGGCGACACCAGCAGTATCCTGATCTCCGGATCGATCCGGCGCAGAGAGCGCACGGAGCTGCGCAGCGCACCCTTGAAAGAGTATTCATCATACGGATCCTCCTGGTTTTCCAGAGGAACTCCGCTGTAATAATCATTCAGTCCCTGCTGGATCAGCACCAGCTCTACACCGGTAAAGTCCACCTGTGCCAGTTCATCGATCCTGCTTTCATAATACTCTTTATTGACCTCCCGGTACCGCAGCGTCTGCTGGACCCCGAAATCCTCTACCGCAGCCGCCCTGGTCAGCGCCACAAGGCTCAGGGCATCAATTGACCTGTCCAGAGGGCTTTCCCAGTTTACCCTGCAGACATTTGCTCCGCCAAAGGCTCCGTTGAATATCGACTCTCCCAAAAGCCGCTCCAGGCTCTGAGGAACCGTTTCGCCCTCCCATTCCAGGCCAAACACGCTGTCCCCCAGCGCAAGGATCCTGACGTGCGTTTTCTCCGAACG
>CANRMK010000156.1 GCA_947631715.1 uncultured Acetatifactor sp. | reverse complement strand
ATATGGAGCAGGAAAAGAGAAAAAAGAGGAGCTATCCGGGGGAGGATGAGCCGGAGGAGACTATGACCTATAAGGCGAGAAAGTCTGCGGAGGATCTCAACGCTCATGCGCGCACATTTGATTCCGCATTCGCAAAAGGAATCAACTCGGCGGAGAGCGTGTTCGGACGGACGGCGGTATTTAAGCCGAAGCAGTGACAGGATAGGGCGGTTTTGCATGGCCGCGTGCGTATGCACAAAATGTGGATAAATTGTGGATAAGATGTGTACAGCGCAGAAAAAGCGCGCAACAGCCGCAGAGGCGGCGGAATGAGAGGAAAAATGATAAGTCCTTTTGATAAAAGCCTGGAGAACAGGCCTTTTGAAAATTATGAGGAATACATGGAGTATCTGTTCGCCTGTGTGAACGAGGGGCTGAACAGACAGCTGGCGGATCTGAAAGAGGTGTACGCCACCGGTCAGGGAGGCTATAAAAATGTGCTGTATCCCGATATTGAGATCGCTCACGACACCTGTATCGAGAAGCTGGGAAAGTTCCGGGAGCGCACGGCCGTGAAAGCGCAGGGCTCCGGGATTTCTGAGGCGGAAGGAAACAGGAGCGCGTCCGGGGAGGAGCCCGGCGGCGCTGCGGAAGACCGAGAGGATGTGCCGGGCTCCGGGATCTCTGAGGCGGAAGAAGACAGGAGCGTGTCCGGGGAGGAGGCCGAGGTCAGCGCCTCGGAAGAGGAAGACCGCAGGGATGAGCCGGAGAGCGGAGAGGACGAGGATGAGGACGATCTGCTGGACATTTTTGCGGGCTTTATCAGCGAGAACTCCGAAGAGAGCCAGGTCGGGACGGCCATGGCGGAGGAGACAGAGGCCGCCATCGACAGTGTATATGCGGAATTGCCTCCCGTAAAGGAGATGCTGGACATTATCAACCTCCGGGCGGAGAAGTCCCTGGAGGCCGGAGTGGCCCTGCCCTATTATGAGATCTGCAGAAAGCTGGAATTTGAGCCCTTTACTGTGTTCTGCCTGGCCTGCGGAATTCTCTCCTCCACACAGACGGATTACGCGGGAGTCTTCCAGGTGATCAATGAGAACGGCGGCCTGCCCACCCCCACCATCGAATCCGCGGCGAAGCTTTATTTCGGCAGGGAATTTTCCATCACCGGCGCTTACGGGGATATGTCCGTCTGCTTAGAGCAGCTTCTCCCCGTGCTGGATCTGCGGGTGCAGGAGAGTATGCCCTTTTCCACTGCGGTCTCGCCGGACAAAAGGATCATAGATTATCTCTTTGGAAAGAACCCTCTGCGGCTGGACGAAAACTATATCCGCTTCTTCCAGATGCTCACGGACGATAAGGAGCTGGATCCCATCATGGCGAACGCCGGGATCCTGGAGGCCATGGAGATCTCCTACAATGAGGGAGTGCGGATCTTCTCCTACTTTGGGGACGAGGGGAGCGGGCGGAAGTTCTTTATTAAGCACTTCTGCAAAAAGAACGGCATGAGGGCCATCTCCGTCAACTGCAAAAAGCTGTTCGTATATGATTACAATTATGTGGACCGGGCCCTGTGGGCGGTGACCAGGGAGTGTATCCTGGCGAACGCCTGCTGCTGCCTGGACGATCTTACCTACCGGGAGGAGGAAAAGGATAAGTTCTTTGGCTATATGGATCTGGCCTTTGCAAAGCTTACCGAGCGGGGCGTGCTGGTGTTCGCGGTCAGCAAGGAGAAGCTGGCCATGAAAGAGATGACAAAGGAGGAATTTACGGAGCTGGAACTGCCCACTCCCACCAACCAGGAGAGAGAGGACTGCTGGCGGTATTTTTCCAAGAATTACGCCCTGGCCGGAGATGTGGATCTGCCGGAGCTGGCCACGAAATTCCTGTTCACCCCGGGGAAGATCAAGTCGGCCCTGCATCAGGCCCGGAGCCTGGCCACGATGGATAAGGAGATCCAGATTCCCAGGGCAACTGTCTTCCGGGGCTGCAACGACCAGATGAGCTCGGAGCTGACCCAGAAAGCCACGAAAGTCAAGGCGAACTTCGGCTTTGAGGACATTGTCATGAACCACGACCAGCGGACCACCCTGGAGCACGCCATCGACCAGATGAACTTCCGCAAACAGGTCTATGACAACTGGCATTACACAAAGAAATATCCCTATGGGCGGGGCCTGTCCATTCTGCTGTTCGGCGCTCCCGGCACCGGTAAATCCATGTGCGCCCAGGTAATCGCCCATGAGCTGAATCTGGAGCTGTACCGGGTAGATCTGTCCAAGGTGATCGACAAGTACGTGGGCGAAACGGAGAAGTCCATTTCCATGATTTTCCGGGAGGCCAAAAAGTGTAACGTGGTGCTTTTCTTCGACGAGTGCGATACCCTGTTCGCCAAGAGATCCGATGACGGCGGCAGCAACCAGGCTTCCAACAACAACAAGACAGCCCTGCTTCTGCAGGAGGTGGAGGCATACGACGGAGTATCCGTGCTGGCCACCAACTACAAGCACAACATAGACCCGGCTTTCTTCCGGCGTATGAAGTATATCGTGGAATTCCAGTTCCCGGATCCGGACACCAGGGAGATGCTGTGGAGGACTACCATTCCGAAAGATACGCCTCTGGGGGACGATGTGGATATCCGGTTCCTGGCGGAGAAATTCGAGTTCGTGGGAGGCAATATCAAGAACTGTATCCTGAACGCGGCGTTTCTGGCGGCGGCAGACGGGGACGGCAAAGAGGTCTGCATGAGGCATTATCTGAACGCCATCCGGTATGAGTTCGTAAAGACCGGCAAGGTGTTCACCCGCTCCGATTTTGAGCCTTACGCATATATGGTGGGCCTGTAGGAGGCCATGGCGGGGGCGGAGAGCGGTCCCCGGAATATCTGAACGGTTGCCCGAAAAAGCGGGTATGGAGGTGTGTTCATGAAGAAGATCAGATTCGGTCTGAGACAGAAGATCACAGTCTTTTGCACTCTGTTCGCGATCATTCTCTGCGGCAGTGTGGGTTACATAGGCTATGTGAATTATTCGTCCAACATGATCCGGAAGTATCAGGACTATGCGGGGACGCTGATAAAGTTCATAGAGAGGAAGTTTGAGGACAACAATATCATCTCCCTGCTGGACGGGGAGGCCATGGATGAGAATTATGAGAGTATGCGCCATGAGCTGAACCAGCTAAAGGAGAGCGCGGACGCGGATTACATCTATTCCCTGTACTTTAAGGAAAAGGGTGATATCGACAGCATGTCCTATGTGATCAACGGAGTGACGGCCCAGGAGATCGCCGAGGCCGGCGGCGAAGAGGCGGCCTACAGCTATCTGGGGGAGCTCTGCGGGGAGGACGACTTTGACCGGGAGATGAAGGAGCATTTCCTGGAATGCATCGAAACCGGGAACAGGGATGTGAACTATTACGTGAACAATACAGCCGAGTACGGCTATCAGCTCACCTGCTACAAGGCCATCTTCGGAGAGGGGGACAATGCCCTGATCATTGCGGTGGATATCTCCATGAACGAGATCAACAGCAACCGGATCCAGTATGTGAGAAATGTGAGCATTCTGTCCGTGGCGCTGTTAGTTCTGTTCCTGATTGCCTTTATCGGGATTACCGACCGGTCGGTGGTGAAGCCTGTGATGCGGATGGAGGAGAGCAGCCGGGACTTTGTGGAGCAGACAAGGCGGATCCAGTCCCCGGATGAGCTGCAGTTCAGACCTGTCCCCTCCTGCTCTAAGGATGAGATCGAGGTGCTGCGCCAAAGCATCGAGGATATGGCGGAGGGCATCAGAAGCTATATGGTGGACCTGGAGCGGGTGACGGAGGAGAAAGGAAAGATCACTGCGGAACTGGATGTGGCCACCAATATCCAGCTCAGTATGCTGCCCAGGATCTTCCCGGCGTTTCCGGAGAGGGAGGACTTTGACGTCTATGCCTCCATCGCCACGGCCAAGGAGGTGGGCGGAGACTTTTACGACTTTTATATGATTGGCAGCGACAGGCTCTGCGTCACCATAGCGGACGTGTCCGGGAAAGGGGTTCCTGCGGCGCTGTTCATGGTCATTGCAAAGACCCTCTTAAAGGACCACATGCTCCTGGGGAAAGAGCCGGCCCAGGCGTTCATGGACGTGAATGACCTATTAGCGGAGAGCAATGAGCAGGATATGTTCGTCACTGTGTGGATGGCGGTCATCGACCTTGCCGCCATGAAGGCAAAGGTAGTCAATGCAGGCCATAATCCGCCTCTGTTAAAGCACCCGGACGGAGAGTTCGAGTACTGTAACATCAAACCGGGCTTTGTGCTGGGGGCCATGGAGGGGATGCCCTATCAGGAGACGGAGCTGGATCTTGCGCCGGGGGATGTGTTCTATCTCTATACGGACGGTATTACCGAGGCCAACAATACGGCGGAGGAGCTGTACGGGGAGGACCGGCTGCAGGAGTGCCTGAACAGATGCGGCACAGAGGATCTGAAGTCCCTGCTGGAGCAGGTAAAGGCCGATATCGACGGATTTGTGGGAGAAGCGCCCCAGTTCGACGATATGACCATGGTGACCTTTAAGGTCAAGGGGAAGTAGACCGCCGGGGCGGTTTTTGAGAAAAGCGGCAGAAAGGGGGTTCAGGCGGGGGCTGCAGGTGGGGGCTGGTGAAAATGCAGATTCGGGGGGGTTGAGGTTTCGACCCATTCAGTTTGCAAAAGGAGGAAAACGTTAAAATGATAGGTTCAGTGGAAGAGCTCTGCCGGAGGTGTGGAGATGCCATCGACGGAGATACAAGGCGGCAGATGGAGGAGACGGCCTCGAAGTACCGCATGGCAGTGCCGGATTATTATTTCGGCCTGATCGACTGGGAGGATCCGGACTGTCCCATACGCAGGCAGTGTATCCCGGATTCCCGGGAGATTCGGGACGATGTTTATACCGAGGACCCTCTGCGGGAGGGCCGTTTCAGCGGGGTACCCTATCTGGTGCATAAGTACAGGGACCGGGCCGCCTTTATGGCCAGCAATGCCTGCTATATGTACTGCCGCCACTGTACGCGGAAAAATACGGTGATCAACAGCCGCAGACCGACGGAGGAAGAGTTTGAGAATGTCCTGGGTTATCTGCGGGCTCATAAGGAGATTAAGGACGTGCTTGTCACGGGCGGGGATCCATTCACTCTGCCGGTGGAGCTTTTGGATCATTATTTGACGGAGATCCGGAACATACCGTCGGTGGAGACCATCCGCATCGGCACGCGGGCCATCGTGGTGAACCCGGAGGCGGTGACGGAGGAGCTGGCGGATATGCTGAAAAAGCATCATCCCCTGTGGGTGTTTACCCAGTTCAACCACCCGAAGGAGATCACGCCCCAGTCGGAGGCCGCCTGCGCTAGACTGCTGGACAGAGGGATCCCGCTGGGAAATCAGAGCGTGCTCTTAAGGGGAATCAATGACCAGGAACAGGTGATGGAGGATCTGCTCCGGGGCCTGA
Organism: uncultured Acetatifactor sp.; assembly: GCA_947631715.1. GTDB lineage: Bacteria > Bacillota > Clostridia > Lachnospirales > Lachnospiraceae > Acetatifactor. The sequence goes on along the minus strand of CANRMK010000156.1, from coordinate 516 downwards.
TCCGCATCCGGGTGCGCCCCTATTATGTGTACCTGTGCGACAAGGTAAAGGGCACCCGCCACTTTGCCACGGACTACGGGACCGGCGTCAGGCTTATGGAAAAGATGCGCTACCGGGTTCCCGGCTATGCGGTCCCCAAATTCGTGATCGATGCGGACGGGGAGAACGGCGGAAAGGTGACCATAGAAGCCAGTCACATTCTGGAGGAGACGGAGGATTACCTGATCCTGAGCGGCCTTTGTGAGGGAGAGGTCACAAAATACTATAAGGGGAGGTGCTCCGAGTGAAAATCGGTATCACATACGATCTGAGGGAGGATTACGGCATTGACAGGCACAGCCTTGTCTTTGCAGATTTCTGCCATCCGGATGAGATAGATTACATGGCCCGGGGAATCGCGGCCAACGGATATGAGCCGGTGATGATCGGCAATATGTACAAATTAAATGAGCAGATCAAGAACGGGACCTTTGACTGCGACTATGTCCTTGTGTGCGACGAGGGGTTAAAGTCCAG
>CANRMK010000155.1 GCA_947631715.1 uncultured Acetatifactor sp. | reverse complement strand
TTCCCCACAGCCTGAAAGCTCTTTGTCTCCCCGTGGTCCGTGTATTCCACCGTGACGCGGGTGTCGAACTGCGTCTTCGTCTCTCCCTCCAACTCCTGTACCTGGAGCTTGCGGAAATGTAAGGGTTCTTTCCTGTTCAAATAAGTCTCCCTGAAGCATTCCATGATCTGATCCGGCGATACTTCCCCCTGTTTCTCGGAGATTGCCTGGATCACATTGGCGAATTCCTTATGCATCGCCTTCGGCAGCTTAAAGCCAAAATAAGTATCCATAATGAAAGCCACCCCGCCCTTGCCAGACTGGGAATTGATGCGGACGATAGGCTCATACTGCCTGCCGATATCGGAGGGATCGATCGGCAGATACGGCACCTGCCAGATTTCGTTCCCCCGCTCTTTCATTGCCTGAACGCCCTTGTTGATAGCGTCCTGATGCGAGCCAGAGAAAGCCGTGAACACCAGCTTCCCGGCATAGGGATGTCTGGGGTGCACAGGCAGCTTACAGCATCTCTCATATATTTCGATGATATCGTTGACCCGGTCCAGTTCTAGTTCGGGATCGATTCCCTGGGAAAACATATTATATGCCAGATTAACGATATCCACGTTCCCGGTGCGCTCGCCGTTTCCAAAGAGCGTCCCCTCCACTCTTTCCGCTCCTGCCAGCAGTGCAAGCTCCGCACTGGCCACGCCGGTCCCCCGGTCATTGTGGGGATGTACGCTCAAGATAATGCTTTCCCGGTTCTCAAGATGCCTGTTCATCCACTCGATCTGGTCTGCATACACGTTCGGCGTATTCATTTCCACGGTGGAGGGCAGATTGAGGATCATCGGGTCCTCAGGGGTGGGCTGCCAGGTACGGCTCACCGCATTGCAGATCTCCAGCGCGTAATCCAGCTCCGTTCCGGTAAAACTCTCCGGCGAATATTCCAGGATGATCTTCCCTGGAAACTTCGCGGCCCGCTCTTTTACCATCTTCGTCCCGTTTACGGCAATCTCCGTAATGTGCTCCTTGTCCATATGGAACACAACGTCCCGCTGAAGCGTGGAGGTAGAGTTATAAATATGTACGATGGCCTGAGAGCAGCCCTGAATAGATTCAAAAGTCCTGTCGATCAGCTCCTCCCTGCACTGGGTCAGCACCTGTACCACCACATCGTCGGGAATCAGTTTCCTCTCCACGAGCTGTCTTAGAAAATCATACTCGATCTGGCTGGCAGCCGGGAATCCTATCTCGATCTCCTTAAATCCCAGCTTGATCAGGTACTGGAACATTTCAATTTTCTCATCCACCTGCATGGGATCTATCAGCGCCTGATTCCCGTCCCGCAGATCCACGCTGCACCATACCGGCGCTTTCAGGATCTCCCGATTCGGCCATTGGCGCTCCGGGTAGTCTACCACAGGATTTTTACGATATCTCTTATAATTCAGCATATTTTTTCACCCTCGCATACATACAAAATTTACGGGATACCTGACGGCATCCCGTTCGCTTACTCTCCCAGTCCGCTTTCCACTGCCTGCACTAACGCGTCCAGCGCTTCCTGTTCGTCTTCGCCCTCGCAGATAAATTCAATCTCGTCCCCGCACTTTACGCAGGCCCCCAGCACACTCAGCACGCTTTTGGCATTTGCCGTATTATCTTTAAAATTAAAAGTGATCAGCGATTTGAACTGCATCGCTTCCTTGCACAGGATTCCCGCCGGCCGCAGATGCAGACCGGTAGGATTTTTGATCACTACTTTTTTGCTTACCATAATGTATACCCTTCTCTTCCTCAAAGTAATGCCGCTAATCATAACTGTAGCATGATTGCAGCACAATTACAAGCAAATTCTGTGAAACAGCTAAAACATCACATCCTGGATCAGATTTGCCAGTTTCTGCGCCTCTTCCTGAATCACCTTCTGATCCTTCCCTTCGATCATGACACGCACCAGAGGCTCCGTTCCGGAAGGCCTGATCAGCACCCGCCCCTGGCCGGCGAACTTCTGCTCCAGCTCCTTGATAGCGTTTACGATCACAGGATACTCCATGTATTTGTCTTTCTTGGAATCCGCCACCCTGGCGTTCACCAGAGACTGGGGAAGCACTTCCATGACCTGTGCCAGCTCCGACAGCTTTTTCCCGGTCTCCACTATGACCTGAAGCAGATGCAGCGCACTTAAGAGCCCATCACCTGTCGTATTTTCATCCAAAAAGATAATATGGCCCGACTGCTCGCCCCCAAGGCTGGCGCCGATCTCTTTCATGCGCTCCAGAACATAACGGTCCCCCACCTTGGTCTGTTCTATGGCAATGCCGTTCCTTTCCCCCATCAGGAAAAATCCCAGGTTGCTCATGACAGTTGCCACAATCACGTCCTTCTTCAGCTTTCCCTGGCTCTTCATATAGTTTCCCACGATGGCCATGATCTGGTCGCCATCCACGACCCTGCCGTTCTCGTCCACCGCCAGAAGCCGGTCCGCGTCTCCGTCAAATGCCAGGCCCAAATCCGCTTTCTCGTACACGACCCTGGCCTGAAGCTCTTCCATATGCGTGGAGCCGCAGCTGGCGTTGATGTTGGTGCCGTCCGGATTATTGTGGATAGCAACTACATTTCCCCCCAGTTCCTTGAGGGCCTCCACAGACGTGTAAAAAGATGCGCCCTCGGCACAGTCAACCACAATCTTCATGCCCGACAGGTCCACAGGCACTGCACGCACGGCATGGTTTATGTACTCCTCCCGGACGTCCATGCGGTATTTGATCTTTCCCACACCCGGTCCGATGGGAAAAGTGATTCCCGGCATGCCCTCCCGGATCAGCTCCTCTATCTCGTCCTCCAGCTTATCCGGCAGCTTATACCCGTTTCCGTCAAAAAACTTGATACCGTTAAATTCCATGGGGTTATGGGAAGCGGAAATGGCAACTCCGGCATCCACGCGGTATTTCTGTGTCAGATATGCCACTGCCGGCGTGGGAATGACCCCCGCATAAATGCAGTTCGCACCTACAGAGCAGGCGCCTGCCATAATGGCGTTCGCAAGCATATCCCCTGAAATACGGGTGTCGCATCCCACCATGATCGTGGGCTTATGCTTTTTTTCTTTGGTCAGCACATATGCCCCCACCTGCCCAAGCTGCATTGCCAGCATAGGGGTGAGCTCCTCATTTGCAATCCCGCGGATTCCGTCAGTTCCAAACAGTCTAGCCATTTTATACACCCTCCAGTTTTGTAATAATGACCGGCAGTATGATCTTCTCCTTGACCGTCACGCCGTCCGGCAGCATAAAGGTTACCGGAATATAGTGGGTTCTTGCCGAGATCTTTTCCATATTTTCCTCTTCCATCCATGCGGCCAGATCTATCGTTCCCCGAATGGTATCCGCCTGAAGAGCGGAGACCACCTCTTCCAGGCCGGACACCCTCAGCTCCAGGTACTCTTCCGTTTCGGCAAATTCGGCATAAAATCCCTCCGGAATATTGATTAACGACACGGAGGACGCGGGCACGTTCAATACCGTTTCCACTTCCGGTTCGATGTGTATCGTTACCGTGACATTTCCGTCAAAGGAACTGTCCGCCAGCGTTACACCGGATGGCAGATACTTTTTGATATTAATTGTTTTTATGACGTTTTCCGAAGCTCCGGTAATGTCCAGGTCCTCCCCGGGTATACTGATGGCGCTCAGATTGTTCAGGGTATATGTCCTGCCGGCAGCCTTGATCGTTCCGGGATCAACGTCCACCGTACCCGTTACCAGGTAACCATCCGCCGGTTCTCCGGAAATGTCGAACTCCACAGGGACATCCTTGGCGGCCAAGACCTCAGCATCCATTTTTACATAGTCCGATGTCTTCACTACATTGGCCAGATCCTGCACATTGCCTTCCGCGTCACACAGCATCGTCTCCACGTTCGCAGTGATATCTGTGACGGCCCCGGACACATCGAGCTCCACACCGGCATAGCTGACCTGATCCACCTGGGATTTCGGCCCCGTTATCTGAATTCTCGTAAGCTCCGGCCGAACGCTTGTCAACACATACCCTTCGGCCACTTCACCGGTAATATTGTACCGGACATTGATCCACTTACTGCGCCGCTCTTCCACATTCAACCGGATCGCATCCGGATTTCCCCGCACGGAATCCACATCGGCGTTCAGCACGTTAAAGGAGATCACGATAGTATTGATCTCCGTGAGCTTGCTCATATCCGCCTCGGCCACAATGTCCGACGATGTCAGGCTGTTGATCACGCTCTGCGGAGCCCTTACCGTAACGCTTACTTTGTCTGTATTGTCCAGGACCTCATAGACTTTGTTCTGCTGATCCAAAAGCTCCGTATTGATCAGCTTGACCTGTATGTTGCGGAATACCTCTGTTTCTTTCGGGTCTCCGATCTGTATCACCAGAAGCCACAATACAAAAGCGAGGACCAGGGAGCCCAGTTTCAGTCCCCAATTATGAAATATCTTCTTTTTCATTTTACCCCTTTACCTTGTGCCTTCCCCGCCACCTATGTCTGCCGGAGGATTTCTCTTCCGCGCCCTGGTTCTTTATGGCAGTCTGCAGCCGTTCTCTGAGCTGTTCCGCGTTCAGGTTCCTGTCCAGGGTACCCAAATTCGCCACGCTGATCTTTCCCGTTTCCTCCGACACAATGATCGTCAGGGAATCCGTCACCTCCGAAATGCCGACTCCGGCCCTGTGCCGGGTGCCCAGCTCCTTGCTCAGCCCAAGATTATCAGAAAGGGGCAGATAACAGGTAGCGGACGTCACCCTGTTGCCCCGGACGATCACAGCGCCGTCATGAAGCGGCGTGTTCTTCTCGAAAATGTTGATCAAAAGCTGGCTCGTGACGATACCGTCCACATCGATTCCTGTGCGCTCAAAGTCTTTCAGGGACTCTTTCTGCTCGATCACGATCAGCGCCCCTGTCTTCATTTTGCCCATTTCCACGCAGGCTTTTGTAATCTCGTTGATCGTCTTCTCGGAAAAAAGCTCCCGCTCCCTGCCGGCAGCGTCGGAGAAAAGCCCGGATGGCAGAAAGTTGCGGCGTCCCAGATTCTCCAGAGCATGGCGGAGTTCCGGCTGCATCACAACGATCAGCGCGATCACCGCAAAGCCAAGCACGTTCTGCGCCAGCCAGACAATGGTGCTCATATCCATCACAAAGGCAAGAACCAAAAATGCCGCGATTACAATAATTCCTCTGAGCAGGAGCCACGCTCTTGTAGCCTTGACCCACACTAAAATATAATACATTAAAAAGGCGATAATGATAATCTCAAAAATATCGCCCAGATCCATTGCCGAAATATAGGTCATTTGGTTTTTCAGATATTCGACAGCCGTGTCAAACCATTGCATCTTGCTTCTGCCCTGCTTTTTTATATAATATGAATTCCAGCCTAGTACAATTCATCAAAATCTTCCTGGCCGTTGTCCTGATATTCATGGGACGGATCGCTTCCGATCGTCATGCTCTTCCCGCCGCGATAACCGCCTCTTTGGCCGCTGTACCCGGAGCGGGATGACACTGTCTTTTCCGTGACTGTCGTCCGACGCCCGGCGCCGCTGCCGGTCCCTGCGGGCCGCGGCTTCCTGCTCTGCCCGCTGTATCCGCCTCTTCCGGCCGATGCGGGCCTGGCCTGCTGTGTATTGATCTTCTTTACTGTCTTGGTGGACATGGCAACGGACATCTTTGGAACTGCTTTCACATAATAGTAGTATTCATCATCCTCGAACTGCACCTTTTCCGTCCGGCTGTAATCCACGCAGAAGCGGAAGAACTCCACCACTTTTGCCACTGCCAGCGCAAGGATCGATCCCAGGATCACTCCCACTATGGATCTGTCGATATCGTACAGCAGCGCCCCCACCAGAACAATTACGATGTTCAGCAGGACACCGGATACCATGGCAATGGTCCACGCATGGTCAATGGACATCCGCCGGATCAGATATACCACCAGCGCAGTGATGACAAAAGCCGCCAGCATGACCAGCATCTCTTTGTTTCCCAGGAAACTGTCCACCAC
>CANRMK010000154.1 GCA_947631715.1 uncultured Acetatifactor sp. | reverse complement strand
GTTTGTTCACTATATAGATGAATCGGCGAAACACCTGCAAATACTGGGGTTTCGCCGATTTTGCTTCAAAACTTGAGTTGCCAAGAATGAAAAGATTGCAATTGTTGGACACAATGGAGCCGGTAAGACAACCTTTGTGAAACTGCTGATGCGTTTATATGATGTATCAGAGGGGGAAATATTCTACTATGGTAAAAATATCAAAGAATTAGATTTGCCCGAATATAGGAGCTTGTATGGCACTGCCTTCCAAGACTATCAAGTGTTTTCTATGTCAGTGGCGGAAAATGTCTTAATGAGGAAGCCCGAATGCGAAGATGATTACAAAAAAGTGGAAGATAGCCTGAGAAGAACAGGTGTATATGAAAAGGTAAGCCGACTGCCTCATGGAATGGATACTATCCTTACAAAAGAATTTGCAGAGGATGGAGCGATGCTTTCCGGAGGGGAATTACAGAAGATAGCAGTGGCAAGAGCATTTGCGAAGGATTATAAAATTGCTATATTTGATGAGCCTTCCAGCGCACTTGACCCCATTGCCGAGTATCAGCTTTATGAGAGTATTTTGAAAGAATGTGCGGACAAAACCGTTGTATTTATTTCGCATAGGCTTTCCACGGCGGTATTGGCAGATACTGTTTATTTGTTTGAGGATGGAAGGATTGCTGAGCAGGGAAGTCATGAGGCTTTGATGCAGCAAGACGGAAAATATGCGGATATGTTCCGGAAACAGGCTGAGAATTATGTGAGAGGTATGAACTATGAAGAATAAGAGAAAAAACTCCCAAAAGAGTGTCGGTTTAGGAAGATGTTATCAGAATATTTTTTATATGCTGGGCGTGGTCTGGCGTTACACACCGGGATACTTGATAAATATGTGTCTCTTTCAGGTATATTGTGCGGTGCAGGTATTCTTAGAGTTTACCTATACGTTGAAAATGCTTTTGGATCTTATCACGGAAGGGGCGGAATATAGAGATGCCGTTTCTTATTTGCTTTTGATGTTTGCATTGGTAATTATGAAATTGGTCTGGGCGGCATGGATGGAGAACATTACGACACCGAAGGCCCAGGAAATTTTACATAAGAAACTGCGTATGGAGTTGTATGGGAAGGCTGTTGAGATTGATTTGGAACAGTATGATAATCCGGATTATTATAATGAATTTGTGTGGAGTATCAATGAAGCATCCAAGCGTATGGACTTGATATTACAGGATTTTGGGAATTTCCTGAATCAGGCAACGAGTATCGTAGTACATGGTGTCTTTTTTGTGACCTTGGATGCTTTTGGAACTATATTTATTTTGCTTAGTCTTGTTGTAACATTAGTGATGAAATCGTATAGCGGAAGGGTTCAGTTCGCAATGGATGCTGAACTTAAGCCAATTGAGCGAAAAAGAAGTTATTTTAACAGAATTTTCTATTTAAATGATTATGCCAAAGAGATAAGACTTAATCCGGTTGCAGACCGGTTAAAAAGTGAGTTTTCAGAAACGAACAGTCAGGTTTATCCCATCGTCAATAAGTACGGGAAAAAGAATGTGTTAGCTGGTTTTATTGGAGATTATTTTTCCAATGATATTCTGATCAACACTGTGTACTTGGGATATCTGGTATATCAGACGGTGGTAAAGAGAGCATTGAGCTATGGAAGCGCCATGGCTTTGTTTACTGCATCTTCTTCTTTGAAAAATGACCTTAGGAACGTTGCATTAATGTTGCCAAAGTTTGAACAGCATGGCTTGTATGTAGAGAAGATCAGAACATTTCTGAACACTCACAGTAATATGGTGAGTGGAGAAAAAGAATTAGAAGAAGGTGCTTTCCGGGAACTTACCGTAAAGGATGTGTCTTTCGCGTATGGAAATGATTCTGATACGCTGCATAAGATTAATCTCTCGATCAGGGCGGGAGAGAAAATTGCGATTGTTGGATATAACGGAGCAGGAAAAACAACTTTGATCAAGCTGTTATTAAGACTATACGATGCAAGCGAAGGGCAGATCTGTTTGAATGGACTACATATCAAGGAATACGATAAAAAGAAATATCGTTCTTTGTTCGCGACAGTGTTTCAGGATTATAAAATTTTTGCATCGACCATTGCTGATAATGTGAAGATGGATGTGGCAGTGCTGGCGGATTCAGAGAAAATAGAATTGGCGTTAATGCAGAGTGGTTTTTCAGAAAGACTTGCGTCGCTTCCCCATGGAATCAATACGCCTTTGACCAGAGAATTTGAAGATGAAGGAGTAAATCTCTCTGGCGGCGAGGCCCAAAAGGTGGCAATAGCGAGAACCTTTTATAAGTACTGCCCCATTATCATACTGGACGAACCTTCCAGCGCACTTGACCCGATCAGTGAGTATCAGTTGAATCAGGCGATGTTGGAAGTGGCAAAGGATAAGACGGTAATTTTTATCTCTCATAGACTTTCCAGTACTGTGATGGCAGACAGGATCTATATGTTGGAACAGGGTAATATCATTGAGCAGGGAAATCATAAGGAGTTGATGGCGTTGGATGGAAAGTATGCCCAAATGTTCCGTATGCAGGCGGAGAAGTATAGTGTGGGAAATTAGCTTGATAGTCTGCCAAGCGGCATTTCCTATGATGAATTGTGTTGCCAATGAATAGCATTTTTATGCGGGAACATTTGGACAGACTTGAAGTTCGAACCAGAATGTGCAGTTGTCCTTGCTGTCCACGCCAAATTTCGCTCTATGCGCTGCCAATATTTCCTTTGCGATCGACAGCCCCAGTCCGGATACAGCCGCTTTGTTCTTCCTGTTCCGTGCGGTGTAGTAGCGATCCCAGATATAGGGGAGATCCTCATCTGTGATGCCCTTGCCGTAATCGGTCACTTCAAACCGTGCGGAGCCGTTTGCTGCCGTTAGCGACACCTTTATTTTTTTACTGTCATCTGTGTGATTTACGGCGTTGTCGATGAAATTATAGATGACCCGCCTGATCTGTGCCTCGTCTGCGGATACGGTGATGCTGTCTGTGATTTCCGTTTCTATCACGAAGCCATTCTGCTCACAGAATGGCGCGAACTGCCAAATCACCTCGCGGACTGCATGACTCAGGTCGATAACGCCGTACTCCTGCGGCATATCGTTCGCCTGCATAGCGGAAAAATCCAGGATTTCGTTGACCAGCGCCGTGAGCCTGTCTGCCTCACGGGTGATGATGTCCAGATCCTTTTCCCGCTTTTCCGTGTCACTCCATGAGATCTCTTTGACCATCTCCGCATAGCCTTTTATCATTGTGAGAGGTGTTCTCAGATCGTGGGAGATATTGGCGAGAAATTCCCGCTGGGTATTTTTCGCCTTTTCCAAACGCAGCGCCGTTTCTCCCAGCGTATCGGACAGTTCATCGAGTTCAGTGCAAAAGCCTTTTGGAAGTTCCGGGCGAAAGTTGCCCTCGGCGATCTGTTTTGCAGAGCGGGAGATCTGCGCGACCGGTGCTCCAAAGCGTTTGGAGATGATCCATGCAATGCAAAAGCCGAGCGCCAATGATAAAACGGAAACCCAGACAAGCTGTACCCGCAAAATCCCGACGGTTCCGCCCACTGTGCCGAGGGGCAGACTGACCGACAACGTCTTTTCGTCTTTCAGTCGGACACCCGTCACATAGGCGGCATTGTCCTCCGTGATAAAGCCGACCCGGCCGGTTCCCGCTTCGTCCAGCGCTTTCGCCAGCATTTGATAGCTGTACGGAAGATTGCGCAGTGCGCCTTTTTCCCAATTCATCACGTCGCCTGCATGATACGGATTGTCCGTCCCGTCATCCGCCTGCTTTGTGCCTCCGTAAAGGCGTTGATATTCGTCGGCGCTGTAGAGGACGTTTCCGCTTGTGTCTGTCACGAACACGAGGAGCGAATTGGATACGGCGATTTCGTCGATTACCTCATAAAAGTCCGGATCGGAGGCATGGGTGATCATCTTGCTTACCGCTCTTTCAACATTTCGGATCGCCATATCGTTATAGAAACTCTGTAAAAAAACCGTCTGCAGCAGCCACAGCACCAGAAAGATGACGGCGGAAAAAAGAACAAACCACAGCCACAGCTTGACACCAAAGGATTTACGCTTTTTCATCGAACCGATACCCCGTTCCCCGCAAAGTTACAATGCATTTTCGATACGGCCCCAGCTTCCCGCGCAGAAGCTTGATCTGCCAGTCCACCGTGCGGTCATCGCCGTAATAGTCGTAGCCCCACACAGCGTTTAATATGTTCTCCCGCGTCAGGGCGATGCCTTTGTTCTGAATGAGGTAAGATAGCAATTCATACTCTTTTGCGGTCAGTTCTGTCTTCACGCCGTCAACAAAGGCCTCACGGGAGAGCAGGTCTATGCGCAGACCCTGTATTACAATTTCATCTGTTGGCCTGCTGGAAGGGTTTCTGGCAAGGACAGCCCTGACCCGCGCCATCAGTTCCCGAGGGGAAAATGGCTTCACCACATAGTCATCGATACCCAGCTCAAAGCCCATCAGCTTGTCGTACTCCGTACCGAGTGCCGACAGCATGATTACGGGAGTTTGTTTCTGCCTGCGTATTTCCTTGCAGGCGGTGAACCCGTCCATCTCCGGCATCATGATATCGAGGATGATCAGGTCATAATCGTTTTCTCCGCACAGACGGACTGCCTCTTTGCCATTGTTCGCCGTATCAATGGTGTGCCCCTCATGTTCCGCAAAACGGGAAATAAGTTCTACAATATCCCTCTCGTCATCGACGGCTAATAGATAAGCCATGATTTCCCTCCTATGCAGCACAAAACGCAAACCGCCGCTTGGACGGTCTGCCATTTTGCGCATTTTGCTTTTTGTTACTTGTGATAGCTGTTGCCGCGCTGCTGCCCGGTCAGGTAGCTGTACCCGGACATATCCTGTGTACCGTCTGCATCATTGTCCTGCCGGTAAGACGCGCCTCTCTGTTGTCCGTTAACGTAGCTGTAGGAAGCAGCCGCTTCTTCGGACCAAGGCGTTTCCCCAATGCCGTTTTCAGTTAAGAAAGCGTTTTGCTCCTCCTCCGGCAGTTCAGACGCCTGCGTGTACAGTTCATTCCGCGAGGCGCTGCGCTGCCTCCCGGTGAGATAGCTGAATCCATCGGACTCGGCGGCAAATGCAGTCACACATCCCGCCGACAGCACAAGCGCCGTTACAACAGCAGATAGTACGATCGTTTTCTTCTTCATGGCTTATACCACCTTTCATGATTCTGACTTTTGTCAGTGATTATAGGATAAATCATGAATGAGGAATGCGCGTGGCGGTTATTTGGAATCTGTGTGGAATATGCAAATGGCGAAGCACATTCTGACAGGTGCAATTATACCATTTTTCTTTCCCTGATCGCACTTGTCTTTTCTGATTTTTGTAAATTTTTTGCGACGATCCAATCGGGTGCGCAAGTTTGAAAATAAATTTTCAAACTATTGATTGGTATGTGCGCTGAAGCGCACAAGGGGTATAAAAGATGAAAAGCCGCTTGATTTTGCCTGCCGTATGGGATGGGGAAAATATTTTGAATGTATGATGGCGGTAGATTACCTGATCTGTAACCGGGATCGGCATGGGGCAAATATCGAGATTATCGTAGATGAGAATGATGATGCAAGACCTGCGCCTCTTTTTGATCACGGAGTCTCGCTGCTGTTCTCCTGTTATCAGAGTCTGGAGGAAATTCAGAAGTTCGATGTACTTGCTGACAGACCGGTGCAGAGCTTCATTGGTTCAAGGTCTTTGGAGTATAATTTGCAGTTCCTTCCGAAAGATCAAAGGTTATTTGAAGGCGAGCTGCAAGAGACCGACAGGATCATGCTGCTTAAAGATTTGGATATGGTCCTGCCGGAAGAGCATCTAGAGAAGATATGGGAGATGATCTGGAGGAGATGGAAGAGGTATGTACAAATTTGCGATTAAAAATAAAGTATACAATGATAAGACTGTCGGTTATCTGTATTATGATGAAATTGCAAAGACCTACAGGATCGAGATCCCGGCTGATGTAAAGAGTGCGGAGGCGCCGTTGATCCTCTCTGATTTTATCAGGAAAGGTAAGCGGGA
>CANRMK010000153.1 GCA_947631715.1 uncultured Acetatifactor sp. | reverse complement strand
TCCCGCTGGAAAGCGTGTGACCACGGTTTATGACCGGGGGATGTTGATCACACGTTGCAACTACTCCCTTTTAACTATTATCAAGTTACCACACCTGCCCGGAATCTGTCAAGCTTAAATTTCTCACAATGCAGGGGAAAGTAACAGTTCAGCCCTCCGTCGTATTCAGCCCGGTACTGTCGATGTTCTCCCGGCAGACCGTTGGAGCACGTCGGCACTTGGCGAGGTACTTTCGAGCCTAGTGTCCGCTACGTGCGGAGCCGAGCGGAAGCGTGTCTGCCGGGAGAGCATCGGCAGGACCGGGCGTGACTTGCAAGAGAAAGGCTGAACTGTTACGGGGAAAAGCTGAATTGTTGCTGGGTCTGCGGGATATTTTGGGGAATCCGTTGAATTTTTCCGTGTAAGCGTGTATACTTATCTATATTTATGAAAGGCAAAGGAGAGAGACGGATGAGCAGACTTGCGGTTTTTTTGGCGGAGGGATTTGAGGAGATCGAGGCGCTGGCAGCGGTGGATATCTGCCGTCGGTGCGGAATCCGGGTGGACATGGTGTCCGTAAGCGGTGCAGGGAGCGTCAGGGGTTCCCACGATATCACGGTGGAGGCGGATCAGAGGTTCGAGCAGACGGATTTTTCGGAGTATGATATGCTGATGCTTCCGGGAGGCGGCCTGGGAACAAAGAACCTGGAAGCCCATCAGGGACTTATGGAGCAGATCGATGCTTTTTACAGGGACGGAAAGTATATCGCAGCCATCTGTGCGGCGCCCAGCATACTGGGGCACAGAGGGATCTTAAAAGGGCGCCGGGCCTGCTGCTATCCCGGATTTGAGAGCCATCTGGAGGGGGCGGAGGTCACTGCCGGGCCGGTGGAGATCTCGGATCATGTGATCACTTCCCGGGGCATGGGGACGGCTATTGATTTCGGGCTTGCCATTGCAGGCGTCCTCTGCGGAGAGGAAAAGAAAAAGGAGATGGCTGAGACCATTGTGTATGACAGGCGAAAGGGTTAGAAATTTTCCGTGCCGGACTAGACGGTCTGGCTTAAAAAGCAGATGTTGACTTAGGATGCGTGCCAAAGCGCGCTGGGAGATAGAGATGAAAAAAGCATTGATTACCGGAATTACCGGACAGGACGGTTCCTATCTGGCGGAGCTTCTGCTGGAAAAGGGTTACGAGGTCCACGGCATGGTGCGCCGGGCCTCGGTGAGCAATACGGCAAGGATCGATCATTTGCTGGGAGAAGAGCGGCTGATCCTCCACGAGGGAGATATGGGGGATTCCTCCAGCATTATCCGGATCGTGTGCGGAGTGCGGCCTGACGAGATTTATAATCTGGCGGCCCAGAGCCATGTGCATGTGAGCTTTGACGCGCCGGAGTACTCGGGTGATGTGGACGCCCTGGGGGTGTTGCGGATCCTGGAGGCGGTGCGCATCGCGGGACTGACAAAAAGCTGCAGGGTCTATCAGGCTTCCACCTCTGAGCTCTACGGCAGAGTGGAGGAGGTGCCCCAGAAAGAGACTACACCTTTTCACCCTTACAGCCCCTATGCGGTGGCGAAGCAGTACGGCTTCTGGATCGTAAAGGAGTACCGGGAGGCTTATGGCATGTTCGCGGTGAACGGGATCCTGTTCAACCATGAGTCCGAGCGCCGGGGAGAGAATTTTGTCACCAGGAAGATCACGCTGGCGGCGGGGAGGATAGCCTGCGGGCTTCAGGACAGGCTGTACCTGGGAAATCTGGATTCTCTCAGGGACTGGGGATACGCAAAGGATTATGTGGAGTGTATGTGGCTGATGCTCCAGGCGGACAGACCGGAAGATTTTGTGATCGCCACGGGCGTGCAGCATACGGTGAGAGAGTTTACCACTCTGGCTTTCCACTATGACGGGATCGAGCTGGAATGGCAGGGAGAGGGCCTGGAGGAAAAGGGAATTGATAAGGCTACCGGAAAAGCGCTGGTGGAGGTGAGCCGGGAATTTTACCGCCCCACGGATGTGGTGAACCTCTGGGGAGATCCCACAAAGGCGAGGACGGTGCTGGGATGGAATCCTCAGAAGACGAGCTATGAGGAGCTGTGCCGGATCATGGCGGAGCACGACCTGAAAGCAGCCAGGGAAACGAAGCGTGACTGAGCGGCATGAGCGGCGCCCGGGACCTCGTTGGTATAGGAGAGCCGCGGCTGCAGGACTTTCCGGCAGGATCGCGTCTGAAGAGCCGATCCAGGGAGATGGCCCCAGGCGGTATGCCCTGAATAGGCAGGATGGAGGATACGGATGAAATGATGGAGAAAGATGCCAAAATATATGTGGCCGGCCATAAGGGGATGGTGGGAAGCGCCATCTGCCGCGCCCTGGAGAGAGAGGGGTATCACAATCTGATCACCAGGGGCCACAGGGAGTTGAACCTTTGCAGGCAGGCGGAGGTGGAAGCATTTTTTGAGCAGGAGAAGCCGGAATATGTGTTCCTGGCGGCGGCCAGGGTGGGTGGTATCGTTGCGAACAGCGAGGCGCCTGCGGACTTCATGTATGAAAACATGACGCTGGAGATGAACGTGATCCACGCTGCCTGGCAGAATCACTGTAAGAAGCTTTTGTTCCTTGGCAGCAGCTGTATCTATCCCCGTATGGCAGATCAGCCCATGAAAGAAAGCTGCCTGCTCACGGGAGAGCTGGAGCAGACCAACGAGGCCTATGCCCTGGCAAAGATATCGGGACTGAAATACTGTGAGTATCTGAACCGCCAGTACAAAACGGACTATATCAGTGTGATGCCGACTAATCTGTACGGGCCTAACGACAATTACCATCCCACCCACAGTCATGTGCTTCCGGCGCTGATCCGGCGGTTCCATGAGGCGAAAGTATCCGGCGCCGGGGAGGTGGTGTGCTGGGGGACAGGGACGCCTCTGAGGGAATTTCTCTATGTGGACGATTTGGCGGATGCCTGTGTGTTCCTGATGAATACTTACAGTGGCAATGAGACGGTGAACCTGGGAACGGGCAAGGAACTGACCATCAAAGAACTGACGGAGCTGGTGGCAAAGGTGGTGGGGTATACCGGCGAGATCAAATGGGATCCCACAAAGCCTGACGGAACGCCCAGGAAGCTGTTGGATGTGAGTAAGCTGGAGAGCCTGGGATACCATTACACCACGGAGCTTGAGGACGGCATCCGTCTGGCGTATCAGGATTTTCTGGAAAATCCCGTTCGGGCGGAGCGGTGAAAAATTATGATAGAATTTGAAAAGTATGCCAGAGAGATGCTCGATTTTATCGAGAAAAGCCCCGGGTGCTTCCACGCGGTGGCGAATGTGGCGGAAATGCTGGAGGCTCAGGGGTTTCAGAGACTGGAGGAAGCGGACTGCTGGGACCTGGAGCGGGGAAGCTGCTTTTATACGGTCAGGAACGATTCCTCTCTGATCGCGTTCCGGCTGCCCGGGCGGGATAAGGGCTGCAGGCCCAGGGGATTTCATATTGCGGCTGCCCACAGCGATTCCCCATCCTTTAAGATCAAGGAAAATCCGGAGATAGCCGTGGAGGATCAATATCTGAAGCTGAACACGGAAAAATACGGCGGTATGATCCTTTCCACATGGATGGACCGGGCCCTGTCCGCTGCGGGCAGGGTGGCGGTGAGGACCGGGCAGGGCGTGGAAAGCCGACTGGTGGACCTTGACAGCGATCTGTTCGTGATTCCCAATCTGGCCATTCATATGAACCGGGATATCAATAAGGGCGTGGAATACAACCCTCAGACGGATATGCTGCCGCTATACTGCGGCTGCGGGGGAGAGACAAAGGGAGTGCTGGCCGGCCGGATCGCCCGAAAGCTGGGAGTGGACAAAAAGGATATCCTGGGGCAGGATCTGTTCCTCTATGTCCGGGAAAAGGGGCGTATCCTGGGAGAGAACGGCGATTTTATCCTGTCTCCGAGACTGGATGATCTGCAGTGTGTATATGCGTCGGTGCGGGGATTTTTGGACAGCGAGCCCGAGGAGTACATCAATGTGTGCGTTGTCTTCGACAGCGAGGAGGTGGGCAGCGGGACCAGACAGGGAGCGGATTCCGGCTTTCTGGAGAATGTGCTGCAGCGCATTGCTGAGGGTCTGTACGGAGGCAGGGAGGAATACCTGTCCATGCTGGCGGGAAGCTTTCTGATTTCCGCGGACAACGCTCATGGGGTCCACCCCAACCACCCGGAGAAGGCGGATCCTACCAACAGGCCCTATTTAAACGGTGGGATCGTCCTGAAATACCACGGCGGCCAGAAGTACACCACGGACGCTGTGTCCGGAGCTAAGATCAGGGTATTGTGCGAAAGAGCGGGGATTCCCTGCCAGACATACGCCAACCGGTCCGATGTGCCGGGAGGTTCTACGCTGGGCTGTATCTCTGTGTCCCATGTGTCGGTGGAGAGTGCGGATATCGGGCTTGCCCAGCTTGCCATGCACTCGGCGGTGGAGACGGCTGGAATGAAAGATACCGGGTATGGAGTGGCGCTGTTTCGCGAATTTTACAAAAGCTAGTTCGAGAAAAAACAAAAGTCCCGGAGAATGGGCGGAAAGGAAAATGACAACATGAAACTGACGGGAAAGGAAAAGTTTTCTTACGGACTGGGCGCAGTGGGCAAGGATATGGTCTACATGTTGTCCGCCAGCTATGTGCTCTATTATTACCAGGATATCCTGGGCGTGAACGCCCTGGCTATGGGGATCATTCTGATGGCGGCGCGGGTGTTCGACGCCTTTAACGATCCCATCATGGGCGTCCTTGTGGCAAAGACTAAGACGAAGTGGGGGAAATTCAGGCCCTGGCTGCTGATCGGGACTCTGTTGAACGCTGTGGTGCTGTTCCTCATGTTCTCGGCGCCGCCTGCCCTGGACGGCAGCGGTCTGGTGGCGTATGCGGCGATAAGCTACATTGTGTGGGGCGTGACCTATACCATGATGGATATCCCCTACTGGTCCATGATCCCGGCTTTTACCGAGGGCGGTAAGGAAAGGGAAGGGCTGACTACACTGGCCCGCTCCTGCGCGGGCGTGGGCTCCGCCGCCATCACTATCATCACAGTGATGTGCGTCAAAGCTCTGGGACAGGGAAGCGAGCGCAGAGGATTTATGTGGTTCTCCCTGATCATAGCGGCGCTGTTCGTGATCTTTATTCTAATCACCTGTTTTAATATCAAGGAGAAGTCCACGGTCAATGTGGAGGCTCCCTCCGTGGGGCAGATGTTCAAGGCCCTGCTGCAGAACGATCAGGCCATGACTGTGGTGGTGGCGATCGTACTGGTGAACAGCGCCATCTACATCACCTCCAATCTGGTGATCTATTTCTTTAAATATGACTTTAGCGGTGAGAACTGGGAGGGCGCCTATACCCTGTTCAACACCTTTGGGGGCGGCATACAGATTTTGGCCATGATGATCTTGTTCCCGCTTCTTCGGAAATTTATCAGCTCTCTGAAGATCTTTTATGTGAGCTTCGGCATGGCTATCCTGGGATATTGCCTCCCTGCTGGCGCTGGCGTTTACCAATATGTCCAATGTATATTTGCTCTTTATTCCGGGATTTTTTATCTTTGCGGCCAACGGTATGCTGTCGGTGCTGACCACGGTTTTTCTGGCCAATACGGTGGACTATGGGGAATTAAAGAACAAGCGCAGAGATGAGAGTGTGATCTTTTCCATGCAGACCTTTGTGGTGAAGCTGGCCTCCGGCGTGGCGGCGCTGATCGCTGCCATCTGCCTTGGGGTGTTCAAGATCAGCAAGGATACTGCTCAGGCGGCGCAGATTCCGGAGAGCTCCATCGTGGGCCTGCGCATGACCATGACGGTGATCCCTGTGGCCGGCCTGCTGGCGGCAGTGTTCTATTTCCATAAGAAGTACAGCCTCACCGAGGAAAAGGTAGAGGAGATCGCGGAGAAGATCAAGGCTATGCGGAATCAATAGAGGCTATAGGGGGGTCCATAGAAAGAAAGAATGGAAAGGGCATCTGCACAACGCAGGTGCCTTTTTTCTATGTGGCCGCCAACGAAAGCGGCCAATTATAAATTCAATCGATCGGCGGTATTCAAGTTGAATGATAAAACACCTCTCTATCATTATCCGGCCTCGTTTGATTATGAACGGATCTTTT
>CANRMK010000152.1 GCA_947631715.1 uncultured Acetatifactor sp. | reverse complement strand
GCCCTGCACCGAAAATTACGTCAGATATGTGGAAGCGGCGGGCCACATCCCCCTGGTCACGCTGAACGCAGGCGAAGCCGCAGGCTGCAGCTGTGTGATCCTGCCCGGAGGCGGTGACATCACGCCCGCTTTCTTTGGAGAGAGGAACCGCGGTTCACATCAGATCGACACGGAGCTGGATATCCTGCAGCTGCAGACTCTGGACATCTGCATTCGGGAGAAGATCCCGCTTCTCGGCATCTGCAAGGGCATACAGCTCATCAATGTGGGCCTTGGCGGCACCATCTGGCAGGATATGCCCACAGCCCCCCGCCACCGCTATGAGGGCTGCGACAAATACCATGATACGCTCATTCAAAAGGGCTCCTGGCTGTACGCTCTCTATGGGGAGAGGGCCCATGTGAACAGCGCCCACCACCAGGCGATCAAAGATCTGGGCCAGGGGCTGAGCGTCGTCCAGCGCTGTCCCGAGGACGGCTGCATTGAGGGAATCTCCCACCAAACGCTCCCCATCATCGGCGTCCAGTGGCACCCCGAGCGCATCGACAGCAGGCGCGCTACGATTGCCGGGGAGAAAGTCCTGGCTTACCTGGTCTCCTTAGCATCTCTCTGCCCGTCTGCACATTTTTCGTGACATCATGGCGCATCTGGGCGCCCGCGATCTCAAACAGGGCTTTCAGGATCTCCTTTATCTTCTTCATCGTTTCCTCATCTACCTCGCGGATCGCTCCCAGCATACCGTTCATGCTCCGCCTCCACTCCGTTGTGAACTGGATCAGGTTATCGGCCTGGGAGGCCTCGATCACCCGGTAAAGCGTATCCACAAAAATTTCCAGCTGCTGATCGTCCAGGGAAAGGATCCACTGGTTCAGGGTGTGATCCATGCGCTTTCTCCGCTCATAGAGGCCGTCCACCCGCACCAGATGGTCCTCCTCCACCAGCCAGGTGTACGGATTGTGCTGGGCCAGACCGAACGTCCTGCTCTCCACTACCTGGAACCGCATATCCGTCTCAAAGAGCATTCCCACCAGGGAGGAATGGGGCAGGATCTTCACCACTCTGTCCGCGATCTTCTCATAGCCGCAGCTCTCCAGTATCTCCGGCCGGAAGCCGGGCCCGTCCAGACTGTAGATCCGTATGATGCGCTCCTGCACCTTTTCCGGGCAGTTCATGGCGCTGTACACCGCCAGGTTCCCTCCCTTGGAGTGCCCTCCCAGATAGAACGGCCGGTGGAATTTCCCCGCCACGGTGTTCAGGTATCCCACGCTGTACTTCTGGCCCGGCACCGGGGACTTGAACGCCATGTTGAAATCCTCTTTCCAGCCCACGATATTTTCATCTGTCCCTCTGTAGGCCACATAGACCGTCCCATCCTCCAGGATATACGTCACCGCCGAGAACTGGGTCTCCCACTCCTTCTCCACCACATTGACATAGCAGTTCAGCTTCAGGTTCCGGAAGCGCTTTCCCGCCAGCATTCCCCCGATCAGCTCCCGGTTCACCTTCTCATACCGCACGTCCCCGAAGAGCAGGTCAAAGTCTTTGTGCTCACACAGGCTTTTTAACGTCACGGATCTCTTGTTCTCCCGGACGTCCGGCACAAGCCCGTCAAATTTCAGATAGGACAGCTGGCAGAGCGCCAGGCTGTCCACCTCATTCATAGGTTTTTCCTGAAAGGAATAATCCCCATATTTTTTCAGATAATCCAGCACCGTTCCCACCGGATCCCACTCCCTTTCCTGTTTTGCCCGCTGAGCGGCCAGCATGTAATATACTGTTTTTAAATACAGATATTTTAACATATTTTACCTCAAAGACAAATAATTTGCTCTAAATTCTTTGAAAACATTGAAAAAAAAGTATAAATATGATATTTTTTTCCTATATACACGTTGTTTCAAAATACCGATACATATGGAGGTACCTATGGCAAACACAAAAAGAACCGGGCGCAGGGTATTCGGCCTGAGCAAAAAGCTCCTGCTGGTGATTATTCCCCTTTTTGTCGTGGCTTTTGTAGTCACTGCAGTGCTTATTTTTTCCAGCAGCAGCCGGACGATCCTGGACAACTCCAAGCGTGCGCTGAAAAATGAGGCCGATTCCAATGCAAAGACCTTTACCATCAATCTGCTGCTGAACACGGCGAGCACCAATTTAAAACACGCCTATCTCAATGTGATCTATAAGGAAAATGTGCTGAACGAGCTCTATGATTCCGTGAGCAGCGCTGTGATCATGGAGCACGGCTCTTCCTTTCTGGCAGATGTGGAGACGGGAAAGATCCTGGCCCATCCCGATCCTGCCGTCGTGGGCACCTCGCTTCAGGACTATGGCTCCGACACACTGATCGGCGCCGTGTCGGAACAGATCGCCGCAGGGAATACGGAGCTGTTCTCCCCCTCCGAGGGCCTGACGGAATATTACGCCGTGATCTCTTATATCGAGGATACGCCCTGGGTCCTCGTGACCTACATCGCCCAGAGCTATATCCTGGCGGATCTGGCCAATCTGTTCTTCACGGTGGTCATTGTGTTCGCCGTGATCCTTGTGATCGTGATCCTGCTGGTGAGCATGTTCCTGCGCCGCACCATCAAGCCCATCACTGCCCTGACCGATATGCTGGTCAATATCACCGACGGGGATTTCACAGTGAGCATGTCCGCCAAGGGCAACGATGAGATTGCCCTGATGTGCCGCTCCCTGAACGATTTTGTGGAGATCATGCGAAATGTGATCTCCGATATCCGCGATATTTCCGACCAGCTCAACCATTCCAGCGACAGCACTAAGAAGATCGCCGTGACCCTGAACGACGCGGCCGCTTCCCAGGCGGATTCCATGAGCGACGTAAAGGTCACTCTGGATCAGGTGGCCGCCGGCGTGCAGGAGCTGGCGCTCCATGCCACCACACTTTCCGGCGTGGTGAACGGCACCAACGAGCAGGGCGGGCTGGCAAAGCAGAATATGCAGCAGACCGTGAACGTGGCTTCCCAGGGCCGGGCGGACATGGAGGAGGTAAGCGCCGCTATGGATTCCATCGTCTCCTCCATGGGACAGCTGGAACAGATCGTGGACAAGGTCGGCGCTTCCACGGAACAGATCAACACTATGGTTGGCATTATCAGCGATATTTCCGACCAGACCAATCTTCTGTCGCTGAACGCAGCCATTGAGGCCGCAAGGGCCGGGGACGCCGGAAGAGGCTTTGCCGTTGTGGCTGACGAGATCCGCAAGCTCGCCGAGGTAAGCGCCTCCTCCGCGGCACAGATCTCGGACATCATCGGCCAGGTCAACTCCCAGGTCTCCTACATGGTGCAGCAGACCTCCCAGAGCGTTGCCTACATCCGCGACAATTCTGAAAAGATCGCCGCATCCCGGGAAATCTTCGAGCGCATCTATCAAAATGTCACGGAGACAGACGAAATGCTGTCCGATATCGTGGGACAGATCGCCCATGTGGACGATGTTGCCACCAATATTGCCGCGCTCTCCCAGGAGCAGTCCGCCAGCACGGAAGAGATCCTGGCATCCACGGAGGTTCTGGCCACGGCTTCCCTCCAGTTCGCTTCGGACAGCCAGCAGGTATCCCAGAGTGCGGATCACGTATCGGAGGCTTCCTTCTCCCTGGCAGAGCACATGAGAAAGTTCAAGATCTGATATGAAAAAAGTACGGCAGAACCGCCCCACCCAATATGTCCGGGACAGCCTGGCCCAGGCCCTGATCCGTCTGCTCCAGCAAAAGTCCCTGTCCAGCATCACCGTCACGGAGCTTACCCGGGAGGCCGGGGTCTCCCGCATGACCTACTACCGCAGCTACGGCTCCATGGACGAGATCCTGCGGGACTACCTGGCGGATATTGTGCGCTCCTACAGGGCAGATGTGGCCGGCTGGCCGGAAAAGGGAAATTACAGCGACTACCGCAATATGCTCCACTGCTATGAATATTTTTACCGCCACGCGGATTTTATCCGCTGCCTGTTAAAATGCGGCATGGGAGATTCGCTGCTGAAAGCCCTCACGGACTATATCCTGGACACCTACTATCAAAAAGAAAAGGGTATAGCATATTACTATACCCTTCAGGCTTTTGCAGGCTCCCTATACAATATTTATCTGGCCTGGATCCAGAACGATGCCAGGGAATCCGCCAACGAAATGGCTTCTATCATCTGCGCCCTCTACCGTCAGGACTGAGAGGGCGCTTTCTTTTTTCCGTTTTCAGTCCCTGTTCTCCATGTCCACATACTCCCTCTCCTGCATAACGCTCTTATAGGCGGGACGTATGATCTTGTCCATATTGATCAATTCCTCAATCCGGTGGGCGCTCCACCCTGCAATCCTGGCAATGGCAAAGATGGGCGTGTACATTTCCAGAGGGATCTCCAGCATGCTGTACACAAAGCCGCTGTAAAAGTCCACATTGGCGCTGACGCCCTTGTAGATCCTCGCCTTCTCCGAGATCACCTGAGGCGCGAGCCGCTCGATCATGGAATACAGCGCAAAGTCCTTCTCCCGGCCCTTGGCTGCCGCAAGCTGTTCCACAAAGCCCTTGAACACCTGTGCCCTTGGGTCTGACAGGGAATACACCGCATGTCCCATGCCATAGATCAGGCCCTTTCGGTCAAAGGCCTCTCTGTTCAGGATCTTCTTCAGATATGCCCTCACCGCGTCTTCATCGCTCCAGTCGGACACATTTGCCTCGATATCCCGCATCATCTCCACTACCTTGATGTTGGCGCCGCCGTGCTTCGGCCCTTTCAGGGAGGAAAGGGCGGCCGCGATCACCGAATAGGTGTCCGATCCCGAAGATGTGACCACGCGGGTGGTAAAGGTGGAATTGTTGCCGCCTCCGTGTTCCATATGCAGCACCAGGGCGATATCCAGCACTCTGGCCTCCAGCTCCGTATACTGCTTGTCGGGCCGCAGCATCATCAGCAGATTTTCCGCCGTTGACAGCTTCTTGGACGGCCTGTGTATGTACATGCTCTCATCGTTCTGATAGTGGTTGTAGGCATGATAGCCGTAGACCGTCAGGATCGGGAACAGGCTGATCAGGTTCAGGCACTGGCGCAGCACGTTCTCTATGGAAGTGTCATTGCAGTTCTTGTCATAGGACGCCAGGGTCAGCACGCTTCTGGTGAGAGAATTCATAATATCGCTGCTGGGGGCTTTCATGATCACATCTCTGGTGAAGTTGGTGGGCAGTGTGCGCTTATCCGCCAGAATATCCATGAACTCTTTCAGCTGCTGCCTGTTGGGCAGGCTGCCGAACAGGAGCAGATAAGCCACCTCCTCAAATCCGAAGCGCTTGCGCCTGAAGCCGTTCACCAGCTCGATACAGTCATACCCTCTGTACCACAGCCTTCCCTCGCATGGCGTCTTCACACCATCTATCACCTTGAAAGCGTCAATGCGGGAAATGTTGGTCAGCCCCGTCACCACCCCGTTCCCGTTCTTGTCACGCAGTCCCCTCTGGACTTCATATTTATCGAACAATGTGGGATCCAGCTGATCGGCATCTCTGCACATCTGTGCGTAATCCGTTAAATAAGCCTCATTCTTCTTCAATAGAAAATACCTCCTCCATCACCATTATCAATCCATGCGTAAAGCGGAAGAAACCCCTTTGATACATTATGCTGCCTCGCTTTGCACCGGCAAGACCCGGCCTGCGCTTCCCGACTGTTCAGCAGCGAATCTACTCTTTTATCATATCTTGTTTTTTGGGTTCATGTCAATGAAAAAGGTATTATTTCTTTAAATTTAATAATTTTCACAGCAGATAGACCGGCAGTTCCTCATTCAACTGATAGATCCGGTTTCCCATTCTCTGCGGTTCCCCTGAGACAGCTGCCCCTTTCGATACAGCGCTTTTTTGTGCCGCTGTATTCTTTTGTGCCGTTGTCCCCTTTTTTACTGTTTTGCTTCCCTGCTTTCCGCCAGACGTCTTTGCTCCGCCTGCCGCCGCACCTTTTTTCACTGTGCTCTTTTCAAGCTTTACCGTTTTTGCTTCCGCTGCCTTTTCCGCCGTCTTTTTCTGTGCTTCTGCAGCCTGCGGATCATACCCGCCCGCCTTTTCGGCCGCCCTCTGGATACTTTTTGCTCCTACCGGCATCTTCTGTGTACCTCCTTTGCCAACTCCA
>CANRMK010000151.1 GCA_947631715.1 uncultured Acetatifactor sp. | reverse complement strand
TCCTCCGCTGAGGTGATCATGGGATACATGATCCGCAGCTTCCCATAGACCGCCGCACGGTACAGCGCCCGAAGCTGGGCCTTCATCAGCTCCGGCCTCTCCAGGCCCAGCCGTATGGCCCTGAGCCCCAGCGCCGGATTCTCCTCCTTTTCCTGATCCAGCCAGGGTACCCTTTTGTCCGCCCCGAAGTCAAAGGTGCGGATCACCACCTCCCGGCTTCCCATGCGCTCCAGCACCTGCCTGTAAAAGGCAAACTGCACCTCCTCGCCGGGAGGGGCCGGGCTCTCCAGATACAGAAGCTCGCTCCGCAGAAGCCCGATCCCTCCGGCATCGTTAGCGCAGGCCGCTTCCACATCCGCAAGGCTGCCTGCGTTTGCAAAGAGGCGGACTCTCGTTCCGTCCCGGGTCACGGTGTCCTTTCCTTTCAACGCCTGCAGCTGTTCCTTGCGGCGTTCGGACTCCCGCTTTTTCTCCTCCATGGCCTCCAGAGTTTCCCGGTCAGGGTCAAGATACAGAACGCCCGCAAAGCCATCGATCACCGCCAGGGCCCCGTCGCAGTCCTCATTCAGGCCGTCCCCCAGCTTCATCAGCGCCGGAACGCCCATACTTCTCGCAAGAATGGCCGTGTGGGAATGAGTGCTGCCGCCGCAGAGCGCAAATCCCCGCACATGGTATCCGGAGAGCTGGACCGCCTCGCTGGGCAGCAGATCCCTGGCCGCCAGAATAAATGGCTCATCCGGGAAAACAAGCCCCGAGCCGCCGCAGAGCGCCCTTAACAGCCGCCCCGTGACGTCCTGCACGTCCTGGGCCCTCTCCCGGATATAGGGATCCTCCACAGACTGGATCATCTGCGCCATTTGCTCCCCCGCCGTGCGCACCGCGTACTCCGCATTCTCCCTGCAATCCAGGATCCTATGCCGTACCGCCTCTTTGTATTCCACATCCTCCAAAAAAAGCTCCTGCACCTGAAAGATCGCCGCGTTGGCCTGTCCCACCACTTTCACGCTGTTTTCATACAGCTCCCGCAGCTGCAGCTTAGCGGCCCTCACCGCTTTTTCATAGCGCTGCATTTCCTCCTCGGGATCCTCCGCAAGGCGGCGTTCCACCTGGCGCTGTCCGCTGTAAAAGACCAGCCTCCCGATACAGATGTCCCGATATACATTTTTCCCCTGAAGTACCACCATAAAGCGCTTTCCCCCGTTTATTCCCCCGCGCCCGCACTCCGCACAGCCGGGCCGTTACAGATTCAGTGCAACAGTTCAGCCCTCCGTCGTATTCAGCCCGGTACTGTCGATGTTCTCCCGGCAGACCGTTGGAGCACGTCGGCACTTGGCGAGGTACTTTCGAGCCTAGTGTCCGCTACGTGCGGAGCCGAGCGGAAGCGCGTCTGCCGGGAGAACATCGGCAGGACCGGGCGTGACTTGCAAGAGAAAGGCTGAACTGTTACGATTCAGTATAACACACAACCTGCCGCCCTTGAATCCCCAAAATACATATGATAAAATGAAACATACGATAATGTGAAAAAATGACATCGGCAGGATCCGTGCACCCGGAAAGGATTTCACCCATGAAACAGATCAACGAAGACATCAGACAGAACAGGTTCCGGCAGGTCTATCTTCTGTACGGCGAAGAGCGCTATCTGCGCAGACAGTACCGCGACCGGCTGAAAAAGGCCCTCTGCGGGGAAGACGATACTATGAACGCCCATTTTTATGAGGGAAAGGATGTTCCCGTGGGTCAGATCATCGACCTGGCAGAGACTCTGCCTTTCCTGGCAGAACGCCGCTCCATTTTCATAAGCGAAAGCGGGCTTTTTAAATCCGGCGGCGAAAAAATGGCGGAGTACCTTTCTGCCCCTAACGAGACTACCGTGTTCGTCTTCAACGAAAGCGAAGTGGACAAGCGCAGCAAGCTGTACAAGACCGTTAAGTCCGTGGGATATGCCGCTGAATTCGCCGCCCAGGACGAGGCTTCCCTGAAGCGGTGGGTCGGTGGAATCCTGGCGGAGAACGGGAAAAAAGTCAGGGAAAGCACCGTACAGCTCTTTCTCTCAAAGACCGGTACGGATATGGAAAATATCCGCACGGAGCTGGAAAAGCTGATCTGCTACTGCCTGGACAGGGATACAGTGACGGACGAAGATGTGGAGGCGATCTGCACCACCCGGATCACGAACCGTATTTTCGACATGATAAACGCCATAGCGGACAGGAAAAAGGAGCAGGCCCTGGATCTGTACTATGATCTGCTTGCCCTGAAAGAGCCGCCCATGCGGATTTTGTTTCTCATCGCCAGACAGTGCAATCTTCTGATGCAGGCAAAGGAACTGAAATCCAAGGGCTTTGACAGCCGCACCATAGGGGCAAAGCTGGGCGTTCCGCCTTTTGCTGCCGGAAAATACCTTGCGCAGGCATCCCGCTTTTCCGCCTCCGTCCTGGACCGAGCAGTGAGACAGTGCGTGGAGGCGGAGGAGGCCGTAAAGAGCGGACGCATGAACGATGTGATGAGCGTGGAGATCCTGATCATGTCTGTGCTGTAATATCAGTTCAGCCCCCTATCTGACAAGCAGTATCACCGCCCCCTGCTCTCTTGTCTGCAGAATCCTGCTGCCGGCGTCCTCCAATCGGTCCAAAAGCTCCTGATGGGGGTGCCCGTAACGGTTGTTCCTGCCGCAGGAGATCACTGCAGTGCCGGGGTCGGCCTGCTCCAGGAAAGCCCGGGAGGTCGCACCGGACGAGCCGTGATGGGCCACTTTCAGCACGTCCACGCCGCCGATCCCACGCTGTTCCATTTCCTCTAAAAGCGCCTCCTCCCCGGCTCCCTCCACGTCCCCCGTAAGCAGCAGGGTCAGGGCGGCTTTTCGTCCTTTGCCGCTGCCGTCTCCGAAGAATTCTACATAAAAGCATTGGGACAGGGCATTCGGCTCCTCCCACCTTAGATCTGCCGCCGGGTGAAGACAGGTAAAGCGTGCGCTCCCGCACTCCCAGGCATCTCCCGCGGCAATATAGCGCAGGGCCGTCCCTCCGCTGCCGGCCGCCTCCATCAGCTCCCCCAGCAGCTCTTCCCTGTTCTCCCCGGCAAGCTTTGGCAGTACCAGCTGACAAACCTCTATGCCGCTGTCCTCCCCCATTTCCAGCAATTCCAGGATACCGTTTACATGGTCGCTGTCGGGGTGGGAGGCAAAGATTCCGTCCAGTCTGCGGATCCCGTAATATTTCAGGCAGGGCAGGAGCACATATTTTCCCACGCTGCTTCTGCTTGAGCTGCCGCAGTCAAAGAGATAGTTTTCCCCGGAAGATGTCTGCACCAGGATCCCGTCCCCCTGTCCCACGTCCAGAAAGGTCACTCTGTTCTCTAGTCTTCTGTATCCCAGCACAAAAACCGCCGCAGCCAGAATCGCCGCCGGGATCATTCTGCCCAGCAGGATCCGGCGCGTCCGTTCTCTCTGCTTATCTCTTTTTTTCACCTGTCCCGCAAAGACAGCCAAAACAGCCAGTATTCCGTAATACACTGCAATCTGCCACGGAGCGGGCCGGCCCGGATTCCAAGTGTGAAAAGGCAGCCTTGCAAACAGCCCGCAGAGGGATTCATACCACCAAAGGATCCCCCTTGCTGCCACTGCGGCTGGGAAAAAGCCCGGAAAGGCCGCCAGCAGAATCCCGGAAAGCATCAAAAGCTTCACAAAAGGGAGCACGAACAGATTTAATACCGTCCCGTACACAGGGATCTCGTAATAGCACCACAGCTGCACGGGAAGCGTGGCGAGGGTCACGGAAACACTGGTGCGTGCGGACTGGCCCAGCCCGGCCCTTATGCTTTCCGCCGCCCTTTTGAACTGCTTTGCCGCACCGGCCGCCTCTTTCTTATCCCGGCGCTCTTTTTCCCTCTGGCCAGCCGCCCCTGCATCTCCTGGGGACAGCGCGGGAGAGAGCAGAACGATCCCCAGCACAGAAGAATAGGACAAAAGGAATCCTCCATGCTGCAGATAAAAGGGGTTCGCCGCCGTCATCACCGCCGCCATGACCCCAAGGGCCGTCAGCATGTCATAGGTCCTGCCCGCCGCCTCCCCAAGCATGCGGATCAGATACATACCGATGGCGCGCACAGCCGACACCCCGAAGCCCGTCAGCCCTCCGTACAGAAGAAGCAGAATGCTGCCTGCGGCAGCCGCAGGCGCCACGGGAACTCCCATGCGCCGCAGCAAGCGGTACAGGCTCATGCCCAGGATCGTCACATGGAGAGAGGAAATGCTTAAGATATGCAGGATCCCGCTCCTTTGGTACAGCTTTTCCACCTGTTCCTCCAGACCATCCTTTTCTCCCAACAGCAGGGCGCACATCACTCCCGCCTCCCGCTCCCCCAGCGCAAGATACAGCCTCCGGTGCAAGAACATGCGGAGATCATACAGCGCCTCCCTGAAAGGCCAGGCATTCCCGTCCGCCCCCAGCACCACTGCCCGGTCCAGCCGCCCGCCCACTCCCAGAGTGCGGTAATACAAAAACGCATCGAACTCCCCCGGATTGGAAGCGCGCGAAAAAGGCAGAAACCGCCCTTTCAGAGCCACTCTGCTGCCCAGAGGGATAGAAAGCTCCTCCTGCGTCTCACATATGAAATTTTCCTGACATGGTATCATTTGCCGGGATTCTCCGGCCTGTGATAGCAGAACCTGATCTGATGAATCTACTTCCGAAAACAGTCTGCAGACACTGACGTCCTGCAGATAGAGCTCACTGCCGTCCTTTTTATATACCTGGCCACACAGGGCAATCTCTTCATAGGCCTTGAGATCCTGGCCCTGGGGCGGATCCGGGTTATCTCCCGCCCACAGCCGAAGAGCGGCGGCTGTCACCAGGCAGAGGGCGGCCCAGAAAAGCGGTCGCCTCAACGTTTACATCATCCTTTCTCCTGCGGACCGTCTGCCGGGCCGCTATTTTTCCAGCGTAGTCACAATATCCAGATTTCTCTCATAGGCCGTGGCGCTGAGGGACGAAGGCACCTCCCCGTTGATCAGGATCTGCACCCTGTTGATGCTGCTCAGCTCCACCAGGGAATTCACAATGGCATAGACCGATACCTCCGTGGGCACATTGTTCACCACTGTCAGGAAGTTTTCGTCCAGATTTACATAACAGATCCCGTCCCTTGTGGTGACGCCTATGATCTTTGTGGCCGGATTGACGGAAGGGTAAAGCCCCTCCACCTGGCCGCTGGGGCCAAGGATCAGCTCCTCCACCACAAAACGCTCCAAAGGCATACTGGTGGAATAGTACTTCTGCCGGTAGGCGCCGACCAGGCTGCTGCCGTCCGCACTGGCAAAATACAGCTCCACACGGGCCAGCTCAAAGGTATTGATCTCATTTCCGTCATTTTCGATGAACTGGTCGCCGCTCATCCAGCCCACCTGATTCCCTGCATGGTCATAGAGCTGTTTTCCCGCCACCGTGATCCCCACGAACTGAATGCCGTCCAGCTGGGTCAGCGTCCGGACCAGGGCCGCCCGCACCAACACCTCCGTGGTGGCGGACAGCTCCAGGTATTTCTCGTCCATATCCAAAAGCAGAGTCTCGCCCTCTATGCGCGTACTCAGAACCCGAAATCCCATGGCCAGAGGGGCTTTATATTCCAGCTTTTCCGGATTCACCGACAGATATCTCAAAAGCTCCTCCAGCTGTCCGTCCAGGGTATCCGACAGGATCTCCCGGCCGTGCTGCTCGATTTTCGTCTCACTGCTGCTCAAAAAATATACCTGCCGGACATTCTCCCCTGTGAGCTCCTCCTGTCCGCAGGCCGCCAGCGCTGCAGCGCACAGAGCAAGGGCCAGCGTCAGGCAAAAGCCCCGCCGGAGGCTCTTCCCCTTGATCCACTCCGCTCCCCTATGCGCGATCCCTCTCCAGTCTGCTCTCATTCCGTTATTCCTCACCTGTGCCGCCCGAAGCCTTTTCTCCCGGCCGCGGCATCGCAAGCCAAATTTCTTTCCCATCATGGGAAATATCCTGTGGACAGCCCTGCCGGCCCCTTAAGAGGTAACAATATGTGTCAGAGGGATCTTCACTGTGAAGCAGGATCCCTCGCCCTCCGTACTGCTCACCGTAATGGAGCCTCTGTGCATCAGTACGGCGCTCTTGGTAATAGCCAGGCCAAGGCCCGTCCCCCCGATCTCCCGGGAGTGGGACTTGTCCACCCGGTAGAACCTCTCATAGATATGCGC
>CANRMK010000150.1 GCA_947631715.1 uncultured Acetatifactor sp. | reverse complement strand
TGACGCAGCATGCGAAAACCTCCGGACAGGATCTGACGTACTTTGACGATGAAAAGAAGGAAAAGTACATACCTTATGTGGTGGAGCCCTCGCTGGGCGCAGACCGTGTGGTGCTGGCTTTCCTGTGCGCGGCTTACGATGAGGAGGAGCTGGAGGGCGGCGACGTGAGGACGGTGCTGCATTTCCACCCGGCGCTGGCTCCCGTGAAGATCGGGGTGCTGCCTCTTTCCAAAAAGCTGAACGAGGGCGCCGAGAAGATCTATACCCAGCTGTCTGCAAAGTATAACTGTGAGTTTGACGACAGAGGCAATATCGGCAAGAGATACCGCCGTCAGGACGAGATCGGCACGCCGTTCTGCGTGACCTATGACTTTGACTCCGAGACGGACGGATGCGTTACGGTGCGCTTCCGGGATTCCATGGAACAGGAGAGGGTTGCCATCTCGGAGCTGGACGCCTATTTTGCGGATAAATTTACTTTCTAGTCCGATGGGGCTAAAAATCAGGGAGCAGAAGCGATCTTCTGCTCCCTTTGTGGTATCTGGTCCTGTGACTGTGCCGGTATGCCTTCCGTTTCCCGGTACTGCCTGAAAGTCTGTGCGGGCGGGTCTGCAGAAGATAAGAGAGAGATAGGAGAGAACGGGCCGCTCCGGCGGCTGGAAAAGAGGATACATGACAGTAGGAATCGATTTGGGAACTACAAACAGCCTGATCGCGTATTTCGCGGAGGACGGTCCCAGGATTATCCCCAACAGGCTTGGAAAGAATCTGACGCCCTCGGTGGTCAGCGTGGACGAGGAGGGCAATGTATATGTGGGGGAGACTGCCAGAGAGCGCATGAGCCTGTATCCGGATTCGGTGGCCCAGACCTTTAAGCGCAGCATGGGGACAGAGCGGGAGTATGTCTTAAGCGGCCGCCGCTTTAAGCCAGAGGAGCTTTCCAGTATGGTGCTGCGCGTCCTGAAAGAGGACGCGGAGGCATTCTTAGGCGAGGAGGTGACCGAGGCGGTGATCAGCGTCCCGGCCTATTTTGACGACAGGCGGAAGAAAGCTACAAAGCGTGCGGGAGAGCTTGCCGGCCTGAAAGTGGAGCGAATGATATCGGAACCCACGGCTGCAGCGGTGGCTTACGGACTCTATGACAGGACGCAGGATACGCGCTTTCTGGTGTTCGACCTGGGCGGTGGCACCTTTGACGTGTCCATTCTGGAGCTCTACCACAATATCCTGGAGGTGCGTGCGGTAGCGGGCGACAATTATCTGGGGGGAGAGGATTTTACCGCAGTGATGGCAAAGCTGTTCCTCCAAAAGAGCGGCCTGCAGCTGCAGAATCTCACCGGTAAGGAACAGGCGCGCCTTTACCGCCAGGCGGAGAAAGCAAAGCTGGCCATAAGCGACCAGCCGCAGGCGGCCATGAGCTTTCTGCGGGGAGAGGAGACCATAGAAGAGCAGATCACCTATAAGGAGTATGAGGCGGCCTGTGAGGAGCTGCTGGCAAAGATCAGAGAGCCGGTCAAAAAGAGCCTTTCGGACGCGGGGGTAAAGCTGGCGGACATTGACGAGGTGCTTCTGGTGGGAGGCGCCACCAGGCTGTCGGTGGTGAGGGATTTTTTGATAAGACTGTTCCGGAAATTCCCGGATACGAAAATGAACCCGGACGAGGCGGTGGCCCTGGGGACTGCGGTCCAGGCCGCCATGAAAGAGCGGCGCGAGGAGGTAAAGGAAGTCATTCTCACGGACGTCTGCTCCTTTACTCTCGGCACGGAGGTGGCGGTAGAGTACGAGGAGGGGAAATATGAGGACGGAAGATTCTGCCCCATCATTGAGCGGAATACGGTGATTCCCGCAAGCCGGACGGAACGTCTCTACACGGTGCGGGACAACCAGGAAAAAATGCGGATCCGGGTGCTTCAGGGAGAGAGCCGCTTTGCCAGGAACAATCTGGATCTGGGCGAGATGGAGATCCGGGTGCCGAAAGCCCCCAAGGGACGGGAGGCCGTGGACGTGACCTATACTTACGACATCAATTCCCTGCTGGAGGTAGAGGTGACTGTAGTCTCCACCGGGGCGAAAGAAAAGATGATCATCAAGGGCCAGGACAATCAGATGACGGAAGAAGAGGTCAAAAAGAGAATGGAGGAGCTGGCCTATCTGAAGATCCAGCCCCGGGATTACGAGGAGAACCGGCTGGCGCTCACACGTGCGGAGCGGATGTACGAGGAGGCCCTGGGGGACCGGAGAAGAAAGCTGGACCGCTTTATCACGGCATTTGAAGCCGCGCTGAAAAAAGGGGACCACAACGAGATCGCAGAGGCAAGGAACGCGCTGAATGAAGTGCTGGAAGAGGAAGATGATGATTGACCATTCCATTTTTTGACGAAATATGGTACAATGACCTTATTTAAGGCAGGAAGCAATAAATATTTAGGTGTAAAGGAGGATTGAAGCGGTGAAACAGTTTATCGGAACAAGTCAGAGAGGAGATCTGCAGGAAGCCCTGCTCGGGCTGAACGCACCGGCGGCCATTCTGCTCATGACGAACGCGGATCAGTTCGCGGCCCATGTGGAGCAGCTGGAGGCGGCATTCCCGGGAGTGCCCAGCATCGGGTGCATCGGCATGAGCTATGACACTAGGGTGGTGGAAAAGGGCGTCAGTGTGATAGCGTTCACGGACGGCGCCGGGGCGGCAGCAAATGTGATCGAGAATGCTTCCTCCATGCCGGTGAAGCATATCGAGCGCCTGCAGAAAGACCTGGACAGGATAGGTGCCTCTTCCCAGAACACTGTCTGCATCGACTTCTGCACCGGCAACGACGCCTGTGTGCTGACGACCATGTACAGCGTGCTGGGGCCCAGAAAGATCTCGCTGATGGGCGGCACGGGGGACGCGGGCAAGGTCTCCGTAAACGGAAAGATCTACGAGGATGCGGACGCTTATCTGCTGGTGAAGAATAACGGCGGCAAGGTGAAAGTATACAAGGAGAACATCTATGAGCCCAGGGACGATTACAGGCTGATCGCCTTCAGGACGGACCGTGCGACCTATATGATCGGAGAGCTGAACGGGCGTCCGGCAAAGCAGGTGTACCAGGAGATCCTCCAGATTGGAGACAAAGAGATGGAGACCCAGACCTTCCAGAATCCTCTTGGCAAGGTCAGCGGCCAGGATATGTGCATCATCGCCCTTAAGGAGATCATGGGGAATGCGTTTTCCTGCTATCGGCCGGTGAACGATTCGGACGTGCTGACGATCCTGGAGCTGAAGGACCATCAGAAAGTCATCAACGAGACAGTATCCAGGATAAAGGCCGATTTCCACAGGATTTCGGGCGTCTTTTCCGTCAACTGCCTTTTCCGGTATCTGCTCTTTTCACAGAATAACGAGGTGCAGAAATATCTGGACACCATGGGAACTCTGGGCTGTCACGGGGGCCTGATCGGTTATGGGGAGCATTTTAACGATCAGTTCATCAACCAGAGCATGACCTGTGTTGTATTTGAGTAGGGGGTAGATATTATGTTTGAGAAAAAGAGAGAAAAGATACAGCAGGCGGAGGCAGTAAAAGCGGAGAAGCCGGATTATTATCCGCTGGTCCATGTGGCGCGCAGCCTGGAGGAATACAGAAAGCAGCTTGTGTCCAAAGAGGTGGCGTCCCTGCAGGAGCTCAGCGATGTGCAGACTGCCTTTGAACAGGTGCTCCAGGATGACAGCCAGATGAAAGAGCGCCTGGAGAACTTCCGGGGACGCTTTGTGGAGGTGGGAGAGATCTCCGGACAGTTCGCCGGAGTGAAGCAGGATATCGAGGCCTCTGTGGAGCAGGCCCAGTGCCAGGTGGGCGGCCTGAAAGAAAGCTCCGGGCAGGTGCAGGAGCATTTCACTGTCATGCAGAATACCTTTGCGGATTTCCAGAATTCCGTGCAGAATATCAAGGACTGCATGGGCAAGATCATCGCTATCGCCAACCAGACCAACATGCTGGCGCTGAACGCTTCCATCGAGGCGGCCAGAGCGGGAGAGCAGGGCAAGGGCTTCGCCGTGGTGGCTGAGGAGGTCAAGAAGCTGGCGAACGAGATCAAGGATCTGGTGAATACCGTTGACATAAGCATCGGTGATGTGGAGAACGGGACGGAGAAGCTCAACGAGAGTATCCAGCTTTCCACAGACGCCCTCGAGAAGAGCATTGAAGAGGTGGACGCTACCTATTCCGTATTTGACCGGATCACGGAGGCGGCGGACGGAGCCAGGGAGGTACAGGACAGGATCAGCCAGGCCATTGCCGCGTCCCAGAAAGAGCTGGAGGAGGTGACCCAGAGCTTTCAGCAGACAGAGCAGCAGTATCAGAGCGTGATGGCCCACATTTCCCGGGCCAACGACCTCGGTACCACAAAGAGCACGATGTTCGGAGATATGGCAAATATGCTGACCCAGGTGGAGCCGGTGGTGAAGAGCCTGGAGGCGTGAACCGATCCGCGGCGGGATGACCGCTGCCCTAAAAAAGACAGCGAGAGAGCGCAGGCCGTGAAAAGGGGTTGAAAAGGGAGACATGCAATGAAGCCGGAAAGAACAGACATCAGCGCAGGAAATACGGGCGGAATACGGACAGAGAAGGGAGAAGTGTTTTGTATTGCGGCGTATCTGCTCCTGTTCTTTTTCCTTGCCGCTTTTATGGCGCTCAACATGCCCTTTGCCAACAGTGAACTTCACGCAACATCGCCGGATGAGCCGGAACGCTATCTGATCTGTCAATACATCTGCAGACACGGGCGGCTTCCCAACGGCTTCGATCCCGAGATCCGAATCGAAGGCTATGGCATTTCTTATGGATTTTACACTATGCTGCCGTATATTGTACAGGGATTTGTCATGCGGTTCGTGAATCTGTTTACGGATTCGGAGCTGATGCTTTTGTACACGGCGCGCTTTGTCAATGTCCTCATAGGAACGGCTATGGCGGCAGTGGTGTACGGCATTGGCCGCCATGCCTTTTCGGACAGGCGTTTCAGATGGCTGTTCTGTTTCCTTGTAATGTATCTGCCGCAGAATCTTTTTATCCATACTTACGTCAATACGGATTCCATGGCTGTATTCTCGGCTTCTCTGATCGTGTATGCCTTGTTGAGGGCATATCAGGAGGATTTTACGCCCAGACTGTGTATTCTGCTGGCGTTTGGGATTATTTGCTGTGCGCTGTCTTATTATAATGCATACGGTTTTATCTTGAGCAGTATCTTTCTTTTCCTGTTTTTCTATCTGCGCAGAGAGAACGGAAAGTGGCGGTATGATGCCAGGATGATGTGGAAGAGGGGATTATTGACAGGGGGAATCGTTCTTTTGGGGACAGGGTGGTATTTTATACGAAACGCCATGCTTTACGACGGGGATTTTCTTGGTCTGGAATCCCTGCGGCTGTGCGGTTCTCTTTACGGAGACCCGAGCGCACAGCCCTACCTCTACTCCTATGCGGCCAGAGGCCTGTCCGTGTCGGATATGCTGAGAGAGCACTCTTTCTTTAAAGGGGTGTATTTCAGTTTTATCGGATGCTATGGAACGATGTACCTTTGGGGAAATATATGGATGTACTGGTTCTACACAGCGGTGTTTGCGGTGGGAATAGCTTCTTTTCTGGTTTTGCGGACACAGGGAGGATGTACCGGTATGACCGCAGGGCGCAGGCGCTTTTTCCATGCCAATATGCTTCTGTGTATCCTGATCCCTCTTGGGCTGTGTCTGTACTATGCTTACTCCATGGATTTTCAGTATCAGGGCCGTTACGTTATGTCGGCAGTGGTTCCCTGGATGTATTTTGTGACTGGGGGGCTGAAGAAGCTTGCCAGTCTTGAGTGGCTGCCGGAGCGGTTCGGAAAGCTGAGAAAGGGAATGGAAAAACTGGCGGATTTATGCATATATGTGGTCATGGGCGCTGTATTGCTGATGATTTTTCATATGGTATTTGGAATCGCTCTGCCGGTGTATCGGGCCAGCGGACCGGTGCTGAACTGATTCCGCTGTGAACAGCGTCTGATCAGTCAATTTTAATATTCGGAGCTGAGCAGGAAATCCGCTATGTGCATCGTCTTAATGCCCTCATAGTTTCCGCCTGCAGATTCTTCTGCCCTGAGTACATATTTGGGATAATTGTCGTGTATTTCAAGCAGATGGCTGTATTCCCGTTTTTCGGTCCTTTCGGAATGGATCTCCTGCGTGACCTGAACATATATTTTTTCATTTTGTTTCGCGGCCACAAAGTCGATCTCACCGCCATT
>CANRMK010000149.1 GCA_947631715.1 uncultured Acetatifactor sp. | reverse complement strand
ATTCTGCGCAGCGATGTGCTGGAAATGAAAGACTTAAAGCCGGGAATGGTGCTTAAGGGAACGGTGCGCAATGTGATCGACTTCGGCGTTTTTGTGGACATTGGTGTCCATCAGGACGGCCTTGTACACATCTCACAGATCACGGACCGGTTTATCAGGCATCCCCTGGAGGCAGTGAGCGTGGGCGATATCGTGGATGTGCAGGTGCTGGACGTGGATATGGCCAGGAAGCGGATCAGCCTGACTATGAAGATAAAAGCCGGGAATTAGTATTAAAAAAAGATAAAATATCAATTAAATCCTGCTAAATCTTCTGAAAAATTCATAAAAGGGATTGCAATAGATTTTTGTTTAAATGTATCATATACACATATGTAAAGTTTGAAAGTAAACTTTCAAATTTTGAATTGATGTGCGCTGAAGCGCACAAGGGGTATAAAGTTTGGAAAAAAGAAACCATGGAAACGATGCTGTTTTCAGAAGAAAGGAAGTGCGACTATGCTGAAGACCCTTGCAGCTCAGATCAAGGAATACAAGCTGCCTTCCCTGCTGACGCCCGTTTTTATGATCCTGGAGGTCATTATGGAGATGATCATCCCGCTGCTTATGGGCTCGATCATCGACGACGGTGTGAATGCGGGAAATATGACACATATCTGGAAAGTGGGAGGACTTATGGTGCTGGCGGCTCTCTTGGGCCTTACATTCGGCATCTGCGGTGGCGTGTTCGGCGCCAGGGCCTCCACCGGCTTTGCCAGAAATCTGCGGAAAGCAATGTATGAAAAAATCCAGACCTACAGCTTTTCCAATATCGACAGATTCAGTACATCCGGCCTTGTGACCCGCCTGACCACGGACGTTACCAATATCCAGAACGCCTATCAGATGCTTCTCAGAATGTGCATGAGATCGCCCTTTTCTCTGATCATTGCCATGATCATGTCCTTTAAGATCAGCTCCAGGCTGGCCAGCATCTATCTCGGCGCGGTGATCGTCCTGGGCACTGTCCTTGCCCTGATCGTATCCAAAGCCATGAAACATTTTAATGAGGCGTTTCCGAAATATGACGCCCTGAATGAGAGCGTACAGGAAAATGTGTCCGCGATACGTGTGGTAAAAGCGTATGTCCGCGAGGATTATGAAAATGAAAAGTTCCAGAAAGCCAGCGGGAATATCTATAAGATTTTCTGCAAGGCCGAGGGAATCGTGGCCTGGAACAGCCCTGTGATGAGCCTGACGGTATACACCTGTATCATTCTGATCAGCTGGATCGGGGCCCATATGATCGTTCAGGATACTCTGACCATCGGCAGTCTGACCAGCCTTTTGACTTACTGCATGAATATCCTGATGAGCCTGATGATGCTGTCCATGATCTTTGTGATGATGACCATGTCGGCGGCCAGCGCAAGGCGTATCAGCGAAGTGCTGAACGAAAAGCCGGATCTTGCAAATCCCGAGGATCCCGTATATGAAGTGAAAGACGGCAGTATCCGCTTTGAGAACGTATCCTTCAGCTATAAGAAAGATGCGGTGTCCGCAGTGCTGAAGGACATTAACCTCGACATCAGACCCGGAGAGACGATCGGCATCATCGGCGGCACCGGAAGCGCCAAATCCAGCCTGGTGAACCTGATCTCAAGGCTTTACGATGTCTCCGCAGGAAAGCTTCTTGTGGGCGGCGTGGACGTGCGGCAGTACGATATGGAATCTCTGCGCAACCAGGTGGCAGTGGTGCTCCAGAATAACGTGCTGTTCTCCGGTACGATCCTGGAAAACCTTCGCTGGGGCGACAAAAACGCCACGGAGGAGGAGTGCAGGAGAGCCTGCGAGCTTGCCTGCGCCAGCGAGTTCATCGAGAGACTGCCGGACGGGTACAATACTTATATTGAACAGGGCGGCACCAATGTGTCCGGCGGCCAGAAGCAGAGGCTGTGTATTGCCAGGGCTCTGCTGAAAAAGCCGAAGATCCTGATCCTGGACGATTCCACCAGCGCCGTGGATACGGCTACAGACGCGAAGATCCGAAAGGCTTTTGCGGAGGAAATCCCTGATACTACGAAGCTCATTATCGCCCAGAGAATCTCCAGTGTGGAACATGCGGACCGGATCATTGTCATGCACGAGGGCGAGATCGACGGATTCGGAACTCACGAAGAGCTGCTTGCAGGCAACGAGATCTACCGGGATGTGTACGAATCCCAGACCGGCGGAAGCGGCGACTTCGACGAGAAAGGAGGGGAGTGATATGGCTGAGGAAAGAAGTCAGGCATATGAAAGGGCGCCAAAGGAAAACAAGGGCTTTGGCCCCGGAGCGAGAGCCAGAGGCCCCAGACCCAAGATCGAACACCCCGGCAGGATCTTAAAGCGCATTCTGGGATATACCTTGAAAGATTACGCGGTTCACTGGATCCTGGTGGTGATCTGTATCTTTGCCAATGTGTTCGCAAGTCTTCAGGGAACGCTGTTCATGCGGACGCTGATAGACTCCTATATCATTCCGCTTCTGGGGAATCAGAATCCGGACTTTTCACCGTTGGCCTGGGCCATCGCCAGAGTGGCCTGCTTTTATGCGGTGGGCGTGCTGGCTTCCTTTGCCCAGTCCCGATTGATGATCTATGTGACCCAGGGGACCATGCGCAATTTAAGAAACGACATGTTTGAAAAGATGGAGAAGCTTCCCATCAAATATTTCGACACTCATGCCCACGGAGATATCATGTCCCTGTATACGAACGATATCGATACCATGCGGCAGCTGATCAGCCAGAGCATACCGCAGCTTGTGAACAGTGTGGTGACAGTGGTCAGCGTACTGGCCTCCATGCTTGTCCTGGATGTGCCTCTGACCCTGATCACGCTCTTTATGGTATTTCTGATGATGGTGGCCGCCAAGAAGATCGGCGGTATGAGCAGCCGCTATTTCCTGGCCCAGCAGAGGGCTCTGGGAGCGCTGAACGGCTGTGTGGAGGAGACCATGACCGGCCAGAAAGTGGTAAAGGTCTTCTGCCACGAGGAGGAGAGCCTGGCGCAGTTCAATGAACTGAATGACCATCTCTGTGA
This sequence comes from uncultured Acetatifactor sp., assembly GCA_947631715.1. GTDB lineage: Bacteria > Bacillota > Clostridia > Lachnospirales > Lachnospiraceae > Acetatifactor. The sequence continues at coordinate 3,202 of CANRMK010000149.1, read as the reverse complement.
GAGCTCCTATCAGGCGAACAAATTTGCCAATATCATGGGCCCTATCAACGCCCAGCTGGGGAATCTGAACTATGTGGTGTGTGCGGTCAGCGGCGGTCTGCTGGCCCTCACGGGAGTCTCGGGCCTGACGGTGGGCGCCCTTGCCAGCTTCCTGAACCTGAACCGGTCGTTCAGTATGCCTATTAATCAGATCACCATGCAGGTGAACAGCATTATCATGGCTCTGGCCGGCGGAGACAGAATTTTCCGGCTGATGGATGAGACGCCGGAGGTGGACGAGGGCTATGTGGAACTGGTGCACGCGGTTCGCCAGCCGGACGGCAGCCTTACGGAAAGCGAAAGCCGCACGGGCCTCTGGGCGTGGAAGCATTATCATAAGGCGGACAACACTACCACCTATGTGGAATTAAAGGGAGATGTGGTGTTCGATCATGTGGACTTCGGCTATACCGATGAGAAGATGATCCTGCACGATATCGAGCTGTACGCAAGGCCCGGCCAGAAGATCGCTTTTGTAGGCGCCACCGGCGCCGGAAAGACGACGATCACCAACCTGATCAACCGTTTCTATGACATTCAGGACGGCAAGATCCGCTACGACGCCATCAATGTGAATAAGATCAAAAAGGCGGATCTGCGCAGATCTCTGGGGATCGTGCTCCAGGATACGCATCTGTTTACGGGGACCGTGGCAGAAAACATACGTTATGGAAAACTGGACGCCACAAAGGAGGAGGTAGTGCGGGCGGCTATGCTTGCCAATGCGGACGGATTTATCCGCAGGCTGCCGGACGGCTATGACACCATGCTCCGGGGGGACGGCGCCAACCTGAGCCAGGGCCAGAGACAGCTCCTGGCCATTGCCCGGGCTGCCATCGCGGATCCTCCGGTCCTGATCCTGGACGAAGCGACCAGCTCCATCGATACCAGAACGGAAAAGCTGGTGCAGAAAGGCATGGATGCCCTGATGAAAGGGCGCACCAACTTTGTGATCGCCCACAGGCTTTCCACAGTCCGGAACAGCGACTGCATCATGGTGCTGGAGCAGGGACGGATCATCGAAAGGGGCACTCATGAGCAGCTCCTGGAGCAGAAAGGCAAGTATTACCAGCTGTATACCGGAAACGCAGTGACCTCCTGACGGTACCGGGCGCCGACAGCGGGACTTGACAGATCTGCGTTACTGTAGTAAGATAACCTCCGACAGTGAAACTGAAACGCTGTCGAAAACAAACAGAAAATTCTTCGGGGTCGGGTGCAATTCCCTACTGGCGGTATAGTCCGCGACCTGCGGCGCAAGGGCGGCAAACCTTTGGCCGTGGCTGATTCGGTGAAATTCCGGGACCAACAGTAAAGTCTGGATGAAAGAAGAAAAGCAGGCGTTATTTATCTATGCGCATCGATCTGCCCCGGAGCTCTGGCTCCGGGGTTTTTATGTGTCCGCGACTCCCTGTATAGCCGTGGCGCCGTTTGGGGCGGAAAATGCGGGGTCAAAAGCACGGGGAACCTCTGCGGCGGAATAGATCTGCGCGTACTGTATATGTCCTGTTTCAGGCAGAGAAGAATTTTCCGACAAAATCAAAGGCTCATAAATACAGGATCATGTATGCAGGATTTTCCTGGAGCCGGAAAATGGAGGAAAAGGAAATGAAAGAACTGTTCAACAATGTGGCGGAGCACGCACTCTATGTGGCTAGCTTTTTCGGGATCATTATTCTGCTCTTTGCGGCGGCTGTGGCGCTTGAGAAAGCAGCCCAAAGGGTAAGAGGGGGAAAGGAGCCTGTCTTCCAGACTAGAAAGATCGCGGTAATCGGTATGTTTTCCGCCATCGCCATGATCCTGATGCTCTTTGAGTTCCCGCTGCCGTTCGCGCCCGGCTTCTATGAGCTCGATTTCAGCGAACTGCCTATCCTCATCGGCGCCTTTGCATACGGGCCGGCGGCGGGCGTGATGATGGAGTTTATCAAGATTCTGTTGAAGCTGTGTATAAAGGGTACCTCCACCGCTTTTGTGGGAGATCTGGCAAACTTTGTGGTAGGCTGCAGCATGATCCTGCCTGCGTCCGTGATCTATGCTTTCCGTAAGACGAAAAAGACGGCGCTTCTGGCCTGCGTCGCAGGAACTTTGATCATGACGGTGTTCGGCACTGCCTTTAACGCTGTTTATCTGCTGCCGGCTTTCTCGGAGCTTTACGGTATGCCTCTTGAGGCGATCCTACAGATGGGCAGCGAGGTGAATCCCCTTATGAAAGAGGGCAGCATCGTCAGCTTCGTGGCCGCCTGCGTGGCGCCTATGAACCTGATCAAGGGCGCAAGCGTGTCGCTTTTGACGCTTTTGATTTATAAACCCCTGAGCCCTATTCTGAAAGGCGGAAACCAAACGGTCCGCCGTAAACAGGGGTAACAGTTCAGCTCGGTACTGTCGATGTTCTCCCGGCAGACCGTTGGAGCACGTCGGCACTTGGCGAGGTACTCTCGAGCCTAGTACCGTTACGTGCGGAACCGAGCGGAAGCGCGTCTGCCGGGAGAACATCGGCAGTACCGGGCGTGACTTGCAAGGGAATGGCTGAACTGTTACAGACCGGGGAATTCTTTGGAGGAGCCTATTGACAAAAAATAGAACCTGCTGCATGATACAAGTAATACAATGACCTGTTGCCCTTGGACAGAGGATTCGGAAGCGGGAAGAAGCATATGAGCGCTTTGGTGGAGATCCGGGATGTATGCAAGATATACAATCCTGGGGAGAATGAGGTCCGTGCCCTGGACCATGTGAGCGTCAGCATAGACGAAAGAGAGTTTGTGGCTATCATAGGGCAGTCCGGAAGCGGTAAATCTACCCTGATGAATGTGCTGGGCTGTCTCGATGTGCCCACGAGCGGGCAGTACTGTCTGCACGGGCAGGACGTGTCTGAACTGGATGACGACGAGCTGTCAGACATACGCAACCGGGAGATCGGATTTATATTTCAGGGCTTTAATCTGATTCCCAATCTGACGGCGCTTGAGAATGTGGAACTGCCCCTGATCTACAGAGGAGTGGGCAGGGCGAAGCGGCGGGAGCTGTCTAGGGAGGCGTTAGAGAAAGTGGGACTGGGACACCGCATGGATCACAAACCCTCGGAAATGTCCGGAGGGCAGCAGCAGAGAGTGGCCATTGCCAGGGCCATCGCTCAGGCGCCGCCGGTGATCCTGGCCGACGA
>CANRMK010000148.1 GCA_947631715.1 uncultured Acetatifactor sp. | reverse complement strand
ACTTGAGTTTTTTGACGGGAATGTATATAATATCCATCGTGTGAGTAAGACAGGTGATCGCGGCTGCAGGCGCATGCCTGCGGGTGAGGAAAGTCCGGGCTTCACAGGGCAGGATGCCGGATAACGTCCGGTGGAGGCGACTCCAAGGCCAGTGCAACAGAAAAATACCGCCCCGCAGCTTTTGCTGCGGTGAAAGACTCGTTCATGCGAAATCTTTCGGGTCTCTGCAGAGACTCAGGCAAGGGTGGAAAGGCAGCTTAAGAGACTACCGTCCGTCCGGTAACGGGCGGAGCCATGTAAACCCCATCCGAAGCAAGACCAAAACGAAAGCCACAGGCTTGCCCGGCCTGCTTTCAGGTAGGTTGCTTGACGCGGCCGGCGACGGCCGTGCCAGATAGATGATCACCCAACGACAGAACCCGGCTTATCGTCTTGCTCATACAGCCAAATGCCCGCGGCCTGCTGCGGGCGTTTGACGTATATAAGGGACTTAAGAGTCCGGGAGGCGGATATTTGAGCAGTAGAAAAACAAAGATCGGGAAAGAAGCGGTGTTTCTCGCGGCTGCCGCTCTCTTTCTGCTCTGGGGCTGCGGACAGGGGGAGATGCAACAGCCCCAGCCGTCGTCTTTTGGGGAGGAACAGCCTGCGAGCGCCGGGGAGCTCTCTGACCGGGAGAATGCCCCGGAGATCAAAACAGCTCCACTCCTGACCTACGAGGATCCGGAGACAGAGAATCTGGCGGGAATGCTCCAGAGGCAGAACGGCGGCATGATGGTGCAGCTCCAGGCCGGGAAATACCTTGGCAGCGGCGTCCTCTACCGGCAGGAGGAGGACAGTCTTCTCATTCTGACGGCGGGCCATGTGCTCTCCGATGCAAAAGACGGGGTGAGGGTGACTTTTGCGGACGGATGGGAAGTCGAGACCGGAGATTATCAGGTGGCCGATGCGGCGGATCTGGCGGCCGTGAGAGTGCCCTTGAGCGAGATTCCCGCAGACCGGGCGGAAACGTACTGCCTTGTCAATGTGGACAAACAGATCTATGACGGAATGCAGGCGGAGGACGGCTGTATTGCCATGGGCTGCAGGACTGGCGTGGCGGAAGACGCTTACGAGGGAATCCTGCTGGAGCCCTGGATCTATATGGAGGATTACGGGCAGTATATGATGTGGGTCAGCGCCGCAGGAAAGCCGGGAATGTCGGGGGGCGGCCTCTTTGACAGACGCGGCCGTTTTCTGGGGATCCTTTCCGGCAGAAACGACGAGGAAGAGTGGGCGGTGGTACCGTTGAACTTTATTCTGACAGAGTATTCCTGACGCCCTGCACCATCGGCAGGTTATAAAAATTTTATCCGGGTTTTCTTGACAAGGGTGAAAATATGGTAGATTATAGTGTGAGAGGCATGGGCGGATCTTGAGTCTGCCCTGAACAGAGTGTTTTTCATCACAGACTGCGCCGCCGTATGCGGCCGGTCTGCTTTTATGGCTCAAAAGAGCGGAAAGGACAGGCAAAATGACAAAAATAGATGTGTTCTCGGGATTTTTGGGAGCGGGCAAGACGACTCTCATAAAGAAGCTTTTAAAAGAGGCGCTGGACGGAAGCAGGACGGTGCTCATAGAGAACGAGTTCGGAGAGATCGGCATTGACGGCGGTTTCTTAAAGGAGTCCGGCATTGAGATCAAGGAGATGAATTCGGGCTGTATCTGCTGTTCCCTGGTGGGAGATTTTGGGACCTCTCTGAAAGAAGTGATCACCACATACGCGCCGGAGCGCATTCTCATCGAGCCCTCGGGCGTGGGCAAGCTGTCCGATGTGCTGAAGGCGGTGGAGAATGTGGCTGCAGAGTTGGACGTCCAGGTCAACAGCGCTGTGGCAGTGGTGGACGCCTCCAAGGCCAAGATGTACATCAGGAATTTCGGAGAGTTCTTTATCAACCAGGTGCAGTTTGCGGGCACTATTATTTTAAGCAGAACGGATAAGGTCACGGGAGCAAAGTTGGAGGAGTGCGTACAGATGCTCCGGGAGTACAATCCCAAGGCGACAATCATCACAACACCTTTGGATCAGCTGGACGGCAGGGATGTCCTGGAGACGATAGAGGGTGCGGATACCCTGGATGATATGATGCGTGAAATGCTCGAGAAGGTTCATGAGGAGCATGAACACCATCACCATCATGAGGACGAGGATGAGGAGCATGAACACGAGCATCATCACCACCATGAGGACGAGGATGAAGAGCAGGAGCACCATCATCACCATCATGAGGACGAGGATGAAGAGCAGGAGCACCACCATCATCACCACCATGAGGACGAGGATGAAGAGCATGAACACCATCATCATGACCATGACGGCTGCGGCTGCCACCATGATCACGACCATCACGGACATCACCATGCGGATGATGTGTTCACGAGCTGGGGCAGGGAGACGCCTACCGTTTACTCTAAGGAGAAGATCGAAAGTATCCTGACGGCGCTGGACGGCGGTGAGTACGGATCGATCCTGCGCGCAAAGGGAATGGTGCCTGCGGCTGACGGGACCTGGATCTATTTTGACTATGTGCCCCAGGAGCATGATATCAGAACAGGAAGACCGGAGGTTACAGGGAAATTCTGTGTGATCGGGGCCGAGCTTAAGGAGGAGAAGCTGGAGGAACTGTTCCGGGCATGACCTCGGGGAGTTCGGGAGCCGCAGCAGTCTGGCGTGTGGGTCTGATTGGTGTGATCGTCTGTGCGGAGGCGTCGCAGACGGAAAGAAGAGCCGTCCGGTTCTTCGGCGGCAGAACGCTTCAGAATGGAGTGAGATATGAAGCCTGTATATGTGATCAACGGCTTTTTGGAGAGCGGCAAGACGGAATTTATCAGCTTTACGCTGGGGCAGCCGTACTTTCGGATCAGAGGGACCACGCTTCTGATCCTGTGCGAAGAGGGGGAGAACGAATATGATCCGGAGCTGCTTCGGCAGAGCCGCACGGTAGTCGAACTGGTGGAGAATGAGGCGGACTTTAATCCCACGCACCTGACGGAGCTGGAAAAAAAGCACAAGCCGGAGCGCATCATCATAGAGTTCAACGGAATGTGGAATTATAAAAATGCAAAACTGCCCTGGTATTGGAAGATCGAGCAGCAGATCACGACCATAGACGGTTCCACATTTCCCATGTATTATACCAATATGCGCTCCCTCTTGGCAGAGATGATCCGCAAGTCGGAAATGATCATCTTTAACCGCTGTGACAATGTGCGTGAGGAGTTGAACAATTACAAGCGCAATATCAAGGCGGTGAATCCGTCCGCAGATGTGATCTTTGAGGATGCGAACGGTGAGATCGACGAGATTTTTGAGGAGGATCTGCCGTACGATTTGAATCAGGAGGTCATTGCCCTGGACAATCAGGGATACGGGATCTGGTATCTGGACGCCATGGACCACCTGGAGCGGTATATTGGAAAGAAGCTGCAGTTTGTGGCGATGGTCCTGAAGCCGGAAAATTTCCCGGAGGGGTACTTTGTGCCGGGGCGTATGGCAATGACCTGCTGCGCGGAGGATATGGCTTTTCTGGGATATGCCTGCGAGTTTCCCGGGGCAGGAGCCCTGAAGCAGAAAGAGTGGGTAAAGGTCACCGCTACCGTGGCAAAGGAATACTGGGAGGACTATAAGGGAGAGGGCCCCATGCTGCATGCGGTCAGCGTGGAGAAGACGAAAGCGCCCAGGGAGGAAGTGATCAGCTTCACATAAACGAGGGCTATGGCACAGGAAAACGAGAGAGAGATCCAACAACTGAAGAACCGGTTCCGGGATCTGGCGGAGAGATCGTATGCCCAGGGAATCTATACCTTTACCGGCTTTCTGGGGCTGAGCGGGCAGGACATCTTCCGGCAGCAGGAGAGAGAGCTCAGATATGCCGGATATGCTCTGGAGGGAGGATATCCGGGAGCGGACAGAGTGATGGTGAGATTCGGCAGCCCGGAAGAGCTTGGGTACGAAGTCCCTTTCCCTATTGTGTGCGTGCATATCTGCCCGCTGCAGCAGAAGTTTGCGGAAGAGCTGTCCCACCGGGATTTTTTGGGAGCGCTGATGAATCTGGGCGTGGAGCGGAGCACTCTGGGAGATATCCGGGTGGGGCCAAAGGAGGCGTATCTGTTCTGTCTGGATTCCGTGGCGGATCATATCTGTGGAAATCTGGATCAGATCCGGCATACTCATGTGAAGTGCCAGGTGACGGAAGACTATGGGGATTTTCTCCAGGAGGAGCCGGAGGTGATCGGGATCCAGGTGCAGTCTCTGCGTGTTGACGCGGTGCTTGCCAGGGTTTATAATATATCCAGAGAAAAAAGTCTGGAGCTGTTCCGCACGGGAAAGGTCTATGTGAACGGAAGGCTCTGCGGGAACAATTCCCGCCTGCTGAAAGCCGGAGAGACTGTGAATGCCAGGGGATTCGGCAAATTTACCCTGAAAGGGGAAGCGCGGGAGACAAAGAAAGGACGGCTGGCCATAGAGGCCGCTGTATACAGATGATGGGGGATGTTTTATGTATTCTTATTCGATGATCCAATGGCTGTTCATCTTTTATCTTTACAGCTTTCTGGGGTGGTGCTTTGAATCTGCCTACGTATCCATAAAAAGCCGCAAGCTTACCAACAGAGGGTTTATGCGTGGGCCGTTTCTGCCCCTTTACGGCAGCGGCGCCGTGCTGATGCTGGTGGTGTCCATACCGTTTCAGCACAACCTGGTCTTAGTGTATATCGCCGGCTGTGTGGGAGCCACTGCGTTAGAGTATGTGACCGGCGTCACTATGGAAGCTCTCTTTAAGGTCCGGTACTGGGATTACAGTAAGAACCGCTTTAATTTTCAGGGGCAGATCTGCCTTGGAAGCACCATCGCGTGGGGAGGCTTTACGCTGGCGCTCACACAGGTGATCCATGTGCCGGTGGATAAGCTGGTATATCTGATACCGGCCCAGGTGTTGACCGCAGTGACTCTGGTGCTGACGGTGGGGATCGCTTCTGACTTTGCATTATCCTTTAAGGCGGCTATCGACCTGCGGGATCTGCTGGTAAAGATGGACAAGGCCAAGGGCGAGCTGCAGCAGATCCAGGGACGTCTGGCTTCCATTATCACCGCAGCAGGGGAGAGCCTGGAAAACAGGCGGGATGCGTTTGCGGACAGCGTGGAAGAGTTAAAGACGGGAATCGAGGGAATGCTGGAGCGGCTCAGGGATATGGCGCACAACAGGCCCAATGATTATCTGGAGAGCGTGAAAGAGGAGCTTTCCGAGCTGAGAACTAAGTATACCGTCAACGTGGAGATGAGGAGTCGCTTCAGTCTCAGCAGCTTCAAAGATTTTTTCCAGCGCGATCTTTTAAGGGGAAACCCTTCCATGACCTCCAAGCGGTATCATGAGGAGCTGGAAGAGCTGAAGCGTCAGATCGGCCGAAAGAAAGGCGGCCAGGACAACGCATAAATGAAAAGCGCATATAAAGGATACGAAACCGTTGCCGGCGATGGCAGCGGTTTTTTTGTCTTAAAGAAATCTTAAAGGGTTTCACGGTTTCTTGTTAATTTTTTTTCTGCTAGAATGAGAGAAGCAAGGAGGTCATGGTTTCATGTATCATATATTACTCTGTGACGATGAGAGGGATATTGTAAATGCCCTGAAGATCTACTTAAACGATGCCAATTACGTTCTTCACGAGGCATTTAACGGAAAGGAAGCCCTGGAGGTAATCGAAAAGAATGAGATCCACCTGGTGCTGCTGGACATTATGATGCCGGAGATGGACGGAATGGAGGCCATGGTGAAAATACGGGAAAAGACCAATGTGCCCATTATCCTGCTGACGGCTAAATCCGAGGATTCCGATAAGGTGCTGGGGCTTACAGTGGGGGCGGACGATTATATCACGAAGCCCTTTCATCCGATGGAGGTCTCCGCGAGAGTGAAGTCCCAGCTCAGACGGTATCTGCAGCTGGGGGCCGGAAATGTTCGCCGGGACGTCTTAAAGTGCGGCGGGATCGAACTGGACGACAAGGAGAAAAAGGTGCTGTCGGATGGGGAAGAGGTGTCCTTGACTCCCACTGAGTACGATATCCTGAAGCTGCTGATGGAAAATCCGGGGCAGGTATTTTCTCCCAGGGAGATCTACCGCAGGATCTGGAACGATCCGCCCTACGGAAGCGAGAACACAGTGGCGGTGCATATCAGGCATCTGCGGGAAAAGCTTGAGATCGATCCGGCGGAGCCCAGGTATATCAAGGTAGTATGGGGGCAGGGGTACAAGTGCGAAAAG
>CANRMK010000147.1 GCA_947631715.1 uncultured Acetatifactor sp. | reverse complement strand
TTTTCAAGGTTTTCGGACTTCCCACTGCGTCGGAGTGGCGGGATTCGAACTCGCGACCTCCGCCTCCCTAAGACGGCGCTCTAACCAAGCTGAGCCACACCCCGAGACACATCTAGCATTATAACGTGCCCCGGCGGAAAAATCAATACTCAATATTACAGTATATCTAAAATTTAGTAACAGTTCAGCCCTCCGTCGTATTCAGCCCGGTAATGTCGATGTTCTCCCGGCAGACCGTTGGAGCACGTCGGCACTTGGCGAGGTACTTTCGAGCAGGCATATTTTATATGCCTTGGGTCCGCTACGTGCGGAACCGAGCGGAAGCGCGTCTGCCGGGAGAACATCGGCAGTACCGGGCGTGACTTGCAAAAGAAAGGATGAACTGTTACAAATGTCTCACACGATTCCCTTAAAGTACACTGTAAACGTAAGCTTTTCGTCTGCGGGCAGCAGATATTCCTCATGTACTCTGGCGCCCCAGCTGTCGTCTCCGCCAACGCCCATCTGGCCAAGGGCGGCCCTCACCACCGTGTAATGCACCGGCGGCAGCTCATAGTCATGGGCGGCGTTCTCCAGTTCATGCGGGGTATAGGGAAGTGCGGAAAAGTACATTCTGTCTCCGGCAAACAGCATCCCCCGGCCTCTTTCGTCCGTCACTTTCGCATAGCGGACCTCCGTCTTGTTGCCGCACTCCTGGGGCACAAGGTATCTGGCCATATTGTCCGCCACCCTGTTGCGGTACAGTCCAAGCTTCGCCCCGCGCTGCCTGTCCCAATAGGTTTCCGCCGGCCCGTTTCCATACCACTCCAGCCGGTCATAGTCCGCGTCCAGCTTGAACAGGATCCCGAATTCCGGCATATCCCCCAGTTCCTTTACTGGATCATAAGAAAGGGTCGCCCCGACAGTTCCGTCTCCGTAGACCCGATACGCAAGGTCACAGAACGCTTTCGGCGAAGCAGGCAGCAGATACCGGTAAGTCACAGTGACGCACCCCTCCTGTTCCTCCACTTTCGGGTTGGGCCCGGGCACGCCTTTTGCGGTGGCGTAAAGGCTGGCCAGCTTCCACTGACCGTACCTTGTCTGCATCTCATTGCCGCAGTCATTATCAACGGGAGCCCTCCAGAAATTCGGCTTCGGCATCGTCTTTAAAAGCTCCTTCCCGCCATAACGGTAGGAAACCAGTCCCCCCGTGTTGTAGGAGAACAGCGCCTCAAAGCACGATCCCCTGACGCCCAGGTTATAGCTGCCCCGGATCACCTCCACTGATCCCACTTCGGAAGCGAAAGTCCCCTCTGCCGTTTCACAGACTGCCGGCATTCTTTCTCTCAGGCAGGCGCACAGTCCCATGGACCCTTTCCCTGCTGCCGGATCCTCCGCTTTCGCGAACACGCCCTGTCCAAAAGCTACCTCATGTCCTGCGGCCGCCCAGGGCGTATCCTCCCTTAACCGGAAAGAGACCGTCACCGTGTACTCGCCCTCCTGTGCGGGAAGCCGTACCGGATTGGGAACCGTCACTATGCTGCCGGGGGCCGCCTCTATCCCTGTCACGATCTCCTGGATCTTTTGCCCCTCTTTTTCCGCCAGGATCACACATTCAAAGTCTCCGGTATTCACAAAGAGATTTTTGTTCGAAACGCGGATCTCCTCCTCCGACACCTCCACAGAAATATTCTGGTAGTTGAACTTTACCTCCTGCAGCTTGGGAGAGGGGCTTCTGTCCCCTCCGTAGACAATCCCGTTCCCGCTGAAGTTATAGTCCGTGGGCCGCTCGTCAAAGTCTCCCCCGTAAGCCTGGAACTCCCTGCCGTACCTGTCTTTCTTCAAAATGGACTGATCGATGTAATCCCAGATAAAGCCCCCCTGATACAAGGGCTCCCTGTCCGTCAGATCCGTATACTTGTGCATGCCTCCGCAGGAATTTCCCATGGCATGAGTGTACTCACAGCAGATAAAGGGCTTGCTTTTGTCCCTTTCAAGCCATTTCTCGATAGACGCCGCCGGGGTGTACATCTGACTCTCCACATCGCTGGTGCCGGGATAGCTCCTGTCGTGGAACACGCCCTCGTACTGTACCAGGCGTCCAGGATCCTGCCTCCGGAAAAACTGCGACATCTCATAAATATTTTTCCCTCCGAAAGCCTCATTGCCGCAGGACCAGATCAGAATGGCCGGGTGGTTCTTATCCCTCTGGTACATGGAATTGGCCCGGTCCAGCATGGCCTTGTTCCACTCCGGGCGGTCGCCGGGCACCGTCAGGGACTTATCCGCTATGCCGCGCTCCACGGGATCCCAGGAGCCGTGGGATTCCAGATTGCACTCGTCGATCATATAAAGGCCCAGCTGGTCGCAGAGGGGGTACAGCCTGGAATCGTTGGGGTAATGGCAGGTGCGGACGGCATTGATATTGCTCTGCTTTATGGTCACCAGGTCTTTCCACAGCTCCTCCCTGTCCGGCACTCTGCCCCTCAGGGAACTGAATTCATGACGGTTCACGCCCTTGAACACAATGCGCTTCCCGTTGAGCTTCATAAGGCCGTCCGCCATCTCAAACCGCCTGAAGCCCACGAGCTGGGGAATCACCTCCTGAAGCGCCCCCTCCTGATCATAAACCTCGATCAGCAGCTTATACAGATCAGGCTTCTCCGCGCTCCACAAAAGCGGCTTCTCCACAGGGATCCTGAAATGGTTCTCCCCCTGCACAGCTCCCGCCAGCTCCGCCACAGTCTCCACTGCTGTCACCTGGCCCGGGTACGCCTCATACTTTTCCGTAAACCGATACCGCCGCTTCTCTCGCAGAAGCTTCACGATCACCCTGCCGCTTCCCGCAGTCTTCAGATCCAGCACCAGATCCGCCTGATCAAAGGTGTCGTTCAAGAGGGTCTGGACTTTCATATCCCAGACATGCACCCCAGGCACCGTATAGAGGTACACGTCCCGGAAGATCCCGGAAAACCGGAAGAAATCCTGATCCTCACACCAACTGCCGGAGCTCCACTTGAACACCTGCACCGCCAGCTTATTCTCGCCCTTCTTTAAATACGGCGTCAGGTCATACTCCGACGGCGTAAAGGTATCCTCGCTATACCCCACGTAAATCCCGTTGCACCAGAGGGCCATAGCGCTCTCCACCCCCTGAAAGGAAATGTACACCGGCCCCTCTTTCATGCACTCGGGAACCGTGAAATATTTTACATAGCACGCTGTGGGATTAAAACGCTGCGGGATCTCTCCCGGCTTGATCTGCTGCCTGCCGTCCCAGGGATACTGGGTATTGGCGTACTGGGGACTGTCATAGCCCTCCATCTGGATATGGGCCGGCACCGGAATGTCCCCCCAGCCTCTGCAGTCGTACTCCTCTTTCTGAAAATCGGAGACAGCGGAAGCGTAATCAGGCGCATAGGAAAATTTCCAGAGCCCATTTAAGGAAAAGCGGAATCCGCTCTGTCCCGAAGCCTCCTGGTCTGCATTTTCATACCATATGTGATCCGAATGGGCCTCCAGCCTGTTCTCCCCGAAAAATTCCGGATCCTTTACCTTATTATAATCAAATTGGCTCATCCTGTTCTCTTCCTTTCTATTCGTCCGCGGATCTTTCCCGGTCTTCCTCTGATTCCTGACTTCCCCAAGGCTGCTGCATTGTCCCTCTGCGGGCATTTCTGGCATTGACGCTCTCCCGGAACAGATAATAGCAGGAAGACATCAGCGGAATAAAGAACAGCATTCCGGCTACCCCGAACAGGCTGCCTCCCAAACTCACCGCCATCAGCACCCAGATAGACGGCAGCCCCACAGAATTTCCCACCACCTTGGGATAGATCAGATTTCCCTCGATCTGCTGCAGTACCAAAAACAGGATCACGAACCACAGCGCCTGTATGGGATTGTCGATCAGGATCAGGAACGCTCCCACCGCACAGCCGATGAAAGCTCCCACAATGGGAATCAGGGCCGTAAACGCGATCAGCACGCCCACCAGCAGCGCATAGGGCATGCCGAACAGAGTCATGGACACAAAGAACATAGCGCCCAAAATCACTGCCTCCAGGCATTGTCCTGTGATAAAGCTGCTGAAATTCCGGTACAGCAAAGAGCAGATCTCCAGAATCTTACGGCAGACCTTTTCAGGCAGAAACGCGGACATGACCCGTTTTCCCTGATCTCCCAGGCTCTCTTTCTGAGCCAGGATATAGAGGGCGAAGATAAAGGCGATCACTCCGTTGACTGTGCCGGATATAATGCCGCTGGCCACGCTGAATGTGGAGGTGAGCATATCCCCCGCGCCGTTTTTCAGAAAATCCACCACATTTCCCGTCAGCGTCTCCCAGTTGATGTGGACCTCCTCCAGCCGCTTTACTTGCAGGTTCAGCTCCGGGTGCTCCTCTGCCAGCCGGTTCAGCTCTCTCGCCGCATTGTCTGCAAAGACCGGCAGCTTCTTTCCCAGCTCCCCGATAGTGACTGTGATCTGCGGTATGACTGTCACAGCCACAAGCCCCACCACGAGCAATACCGACACCAGTGTCAGAATCAGGCAGATCGGCCTCTTCAGCTTTCCGGCCACTTTGCCCTTGGATCGTTTAAAAAGCTTTCTCTCGAAAACGCGCAGGGGAATATTCAGCACAAAGGCGATCACCCCGCCGTACAAAAAGGGCTTCGCTATGCCGAATACGAACCCGGCCCCGTAAACGATCTGCTCACTGTAGACGATCGCCAGCACCAACACGGCAGCCAGGATCATCAGCCGCCTGATCTGCCTGAGTTTCTCTCTGCTAAATTCCATAGGATCTCCTCCTCGCCCGGTCTATCATATCTGAAAGTCCTCCGTTCTCCTGCAGAACAAAGATCATTTTTATGCCCCCAGCGTGCTTCAGCACGCATACCAATCAAAATTTGAAAGTTTACTTTCAAACTTCACAGGGCTCCCTCTCCTCCAGCAGGCGCACCAGAAATTCCCATACGCGCCCGGTGGACGAGATGCTCAGCGTCTCCTCTGTAGTGTGGATATCCCGCATCTGCGGCCCTATGGACACGCAGTCAAGATCCTTGATCTTACTTCCCAGGATACCGCATTCCAGCCCCGCATGAATGGCTTCCACTCTGGGCGGCTTCCCGTACATCCTCTCATACAGGGCGGTCATTTTGTCCCTGAGCGGCGAATCTTTCCGGTATTTCCACCCGGGATAGTCCCCGCTGACAGACGCCGTCCCTCCCGCCAGCTCTGAAGCGGCCCTCAGCCTTTCGATCAGCGCCTGCTTTGCGCTCTCCACACTGCTGCGGACGCTAAAGCCGGCTTTCAGCTCCAGACCCGCTGCTTTCTTTTCCTCCTGTCCTTTTGACTGCTCACTTCCCTGATCCAGGGAGCTTTCTGTCAGATTCAGGATCCCCAGATTTAAGGAGGTCTCCACCAGCCCCGGCATATCGGCGCTCATGGCCTGGACGCCGTTCGGCAGAGCGCACAAAAGCGCGGCCGCCCGTCTGGTATCTGCAAGATCCGCGCAGACAGTCGTGCACTGTCCCTTTTCCTCCACACGGATACAGACCCCCGGGTCTTTCGTGGAAAGTTCCGCTCTGATCTGTTCCTCCGCCCTGCTCACACACTCCTTAAGGGCCTCCGTGTCCTTATCTTCAATCAGCACCACAGCCCTGGTCTCCCGCGGAATGGCGTTGTCAGCCAGTCCCCCTGAGAGTTGGCACAGTCCCGCCGGCAGCTTTTCCGTCAGCGCATAGAGCAGCCTGCCCATAAGACAGTTGGAATTGCCTCTCTCCTTATGGATCTCTCCTCCGGAATGGCCTCCCAGCAGACCGCCCAGAGCGATCTCCACCACCGTGCCCTGCCTTTCCCCTGCCGCCAGCAGCAGCCTGCAGTCCACCCGGGCTCCCCCCGCGCAGCTGGTGAGGAAAATGCCCTCGTCCTCGGAGTCCAGATTGATCATCCGGTTCCCTTTCAGCATGGACAGATCGATTCCCCTGGCCCCGTCCATACCCACTTCCTCGTCCACCGTGAGCACAGCCTCCAGCCTGGGGTGCCTTATGGTATCAGAATCCAGGAGCGCCAGGATATAAGCGACCGCAATACCGTCATCTCCGCCCAGACTGGTGCCCTCCGCATAGATCTCATCTCCCCGGACGGCCACCCGGAGACCCTCTGTCTTCATATCCATATGGCAGTCCGGCTTCTTTACCGCCACCATGTCCATATGTCCCTGCAGGATCACAGGCGGCTGGTCCTCATATCCCGCAGACGCTTCCTTTACTATGATCACATTCTTTAACTCGTCCTGAATACAGAACAATCCCCGCTT
>CANRMK010000146.1 GCA_947631715.1 uncultured Acetatifactor sp. | reverse complement strand
TCACGCCCGGTACTGCCGATGTTCTCCCGGCAGACGCGCTTCCGCTCGGTTCCGCACGTAACGGACACTAGGCTCGAAAGTACCTCGCCAAGTGCCGACGTGCTCCAACGGTCTGCCGGGAGAACATCGACATTACCGGGCTGAATACAACGGTGGAGGGCTGAACTGTTACAACCATAGGCCTCCTCATGCAAAGCCGATCTTTTTCCTGGCTTTTCCCATTTGCATCAGGTTGCCCTTCCGCATTCTTTCCAGGGCCTTTTTGATATCCGATACCGTGATTTCCTGCAGCTGGCGCTTTTTGATCTTCCCGGCAGGTATCTTCCCCACCCGGGCCGCGGCAAAGACCATAGCGTTCTCCAGGAGGCTTCTTGCCTCTCTTCCGTTTCCGAAATTCCGGTCGGATATTCTCTCCTGAAAGTACCTTAAGATCTCAGGATCCGCGCTGCGGCTCAGGATAAAGCTCTGGTTCTTTGCCTGAATATGGACAATTTCCACCATCTGTTCCGGGGTATAGGACTCAAAATAAATCGTGGAATTAATGCGGCTCTTCAATCCCGGGTTGGAATCTATGAACGTCTTCATAAGATTGTCGCCGGGCTCTACATCGATGCCGCCGTACCCCGCAAACATGACCAGTTTTTCGGCGCCGTGATCCTCGATCTGAGTGATGATCTCAGCTATGGCCTCCTGGCCGAAGCTGTCTCCTGTCTCTCCGGAGCACTGTGCCGTCAGGGAATAAGCCTCGTCTATCATAATGATATCGTTATCCGCAAAGATCTGGCGCACTTTCGGCGCTGTATGGCCCACATAAAGCCCCTTCAAGTCTGCCCCGTTCACGCAGATAAAGCGGTTCCCCGGCAAAAGATGGGCCTCAGACATCATATTCCCCATCAGCTTCGCGATGGTCGTCTTTGCGGTCCCGGGAGCCCCGATCAGCAGGTGCACATTGTGGTATCCCCCCTTGTTCAAGCCAAAACTCTCTCTGCGCTTCTGATATCTCTGAACCTCCACGATCTCGCGGACCTGCTGCTTTACGCTCTCCATGCCGAACAGCTGCTTTTCCAGCTTTGCGGCGCTGCTGTTCTCGGTTTTGGCCTCCGCCCCGATCTTTGCGAACCGGCTCAGAATATCAAAGTCCTTTTCCGTCACCGTCCCGCTCACATTCCCCTGCACCTGCATATATTTCAGGATCTGGCCCATCAGCTCCGATTTGTTCCGGTTCCTCATCTTCAAGATGCGGGATACGATCTTTTCCGTGGGAAATTCCTTTGAGAGCGCCAGTCCGCACGCCTCTATCCAGTTCTCAAATTGGACTGTCCTGTATTGAATCAGCTTTTCTCCCTTTCCCTTATCCTCATAAAACAGGTCTACAACGGCGGCGGCCTCCTCAAGCACCATTCTCACGAACTCTTCATCTTCATATCCCCCGTCCGGATCGTCTCCGGCTCCTCCGATGGACATATCACAGCAAAATTCGTTTCTGACCTCAACGATATAGATATGCCGGTTGTTCTGAAAGTACCCGCCTATGCTGTCATTAAAATTCATATACGGGCTGCCGAACCCCTCCAGCCTGCACATGATACAGACCGGTTCCCAGCCGCAGTTGGTCCAATAGGGATCGTTCCGGCCTGCATGCTCATTGCCCTGCATATGAAAGGAACGATCCTGAAAGAGGCTGAAGTTATCCATTCCCGTAAAGCTCCTGATCTCACTCATTTCTATGATCGGCACCCGCGCCGGATTCTCATTCCACAATTCGCTCGCATATGCGTCGCCGTCCAGGCAGTCCTCATCATACTCTTCATCATACTCCTCATCCGCTTCAGGCTCAGCCGATTCCGAAAGGCCGTCATCCGACTCTTCGTCGAACATTCCGATGCTATGATCCATTTTGTTATACGCTGCGGCGAGATAGCTTACAGCCATAAGGCCCACTTCCTCGCTGGAGGTCCGTATCACCACTGTCCGGCATGGCAGTTTCTTCAGCTGCTCACAAAGCCCCTGAAAGATGACCTCTCCGGTCTTCATATCCTCATGGATCATTTTCATGCTCAGACCGGAGGGGATCGACAGATAACGGACCTTCTCCTTTCTCCTGGTTCCCAGATATCCGGTATGTACATTTGGCATCAGAAGATTTAATTTTTTCATTGCGGTCACCTCCTTGCTGATACTATCCTACATCGCATATAAAATAAAAGCCGGACATTTTTGTCCGACTTAAAATTTTTATTTCCCTTTTTTGCTGCGGCGCGCACCCCGATCCGGTCTCCCTCTATCCCTCTGTTTCCGGCAGCCGCTCCACAGACGCGGTCAGCCTTTCCCTTACATCGCGGATCAGGCGGTCCGGGGAGACGGCCGTAACGATCGAATGCTGCAGCAGACAGAATCCCCGCACATTTTCATACTGGGCTTTCGGAAGCTTTATGCTCACATAGCTCTGCAAAGCGCCGTTCCCCTCCTTGTCATCGGAGGAGTGATCCAGCGCCGGGGGCAGGATCCGCAGATCCATGCCAAAGTAATCGATCACCACCCCTATCGCATTGGCCCTGCATTCCACTACCGCTTCACACAGGTCCTCCTCTCCGAAGATGGCCATCAGAGGATAGACTGCCGTATACTGCTCTGCCTGGAATTCTTCCCTGCCGTGCACTCTTTTTACGAACGGCTTCAGGGAATCCGGGAGCGGCTCCCTCTTTTTGATCCCCGCGGCATCGTCCTCCACGGCAGGCTGTACAGACACGATCCTGTCTATGCGAAAGTGGGAGATATTCGTATGCCCGCGGTGGGTCGCCAAAAGGTAATACTCACCGTCGTTCCAGATCATAGCATATGGATTTAAGTGATACGGCTTATCTTCATTTTTGGCAAGCAGCACAGGACGCCTGCATCTTTTGGGATCCCCGCCGTAAGCCCCATAGATCACGTCCACCTGATATTTCTCACGGATCGCATCGTACAGCGTATTTACGATCCTCAGCACCTGCTCAGACAATTGCTTCTGAACGGCCCGGGGCTTTTCGGGAAGCGGATTCCGATCCTGGATATACCTATCGCCATAGCAAAGCGTCTTCTCCCTGGCGATCAGGTATTCCTTTTCCTTCACGGAGAGATACCTGTTGCTGGTGATGGTCCCGCACACCATATCCACATCGCTCCTGTCAAGCAGAGGCTTGAAATAATATCGGTTCTGAATATGCTTAACGCCCTTTTCACGGTTGGATACCTGGATCATGCTCCCGCCAAGGGAAAGCTGAAGATGCTTTTCCAGGACCGAATCATCTATTTTATTTTGAAGATCCACAAGGCGCTGCAGCTTCCTGAGGACCGTTTTCTCCGAGTGCTCCAGTCCCGTTATCTCCGATAATCTTTCGCTTATCAGCGCCGCTGACATGGGGCGCTCCTCAGACGCCTCTTCTTTCAGGATCCTGATCAGCAGAGGGATTTCCAGCATTTTCAGGAAAGAGAGATCTTCCGTGTAATCTTCATAATCCGCAGGAACGGTTCTTCTGCCGCCAGTATCCATCTCGACCTCATTTTCTAATCGCCCGTCAGCTCTGCCCGGCGATTTCTTTCAGCTTTTTTAAGACCTTTACCATCGCATAGGTGTCCAGCCCACAATATTTCAGCAGATTTTCCCGCATCTGCGCTATCTCCTCCGGCGTGTGGTTCGTCATATCCGCAAAGGAAGCCGAGGCCTCGGAGCCGTTGTGCACTCCCTCCAGATTATGGTAATCCAATTCCGGGTCCCCCGGCCATAAAGCGGGCAGTACGTATTTGATTGAATAGGATCCCTGCATGGCCTTACTGTAGTAATACTGCTTCTGGAACGGGACCATCAGATCGTGCATATGATCATGTATGTCCATAAGCTGCCTGGACAAGTCCGGGAATTCTTCCGCCAAATGCTTCAGGACCGTTTTTTCAAAGGACATGTTATATGCCGCAGAGCACACGCCCATGGGAATGTCCTTCACCAGCTGTTCCGCCAGCGCACGCCGGGGATCCTCGCCCTCCTTTGCCAGGAACTCAAAGTGATCCAGTCTTCCGTCCTCATATTCCACGTGCAGGGAATACTGAAAGGGGATCTGCTCATAGGGGCGGCAGCCGATAAATTCAGGCACTGCCTGCTGAAAGGTCTCAAAATCCAGATGGAAGATCGGATAGGATAATGTCGCCAGAAATTTTTTTATCTCCTCAATGTTATATTCATCCGGCTTATCGTATACCACCGACTCCACCTGTCTCTTTTGACTGGCATTGATCTTCGCTCCGCTGTTCAAAATGTCCTGATAGGACACGATCCCGTCGTGATACAGCTCGTACTTTTTCTTCGCCTGCATTCTTGCAAGGTCAAAAACGGAAAATTCCGGGAGATCCTTTCCGCAATATTTCTTATAGGCGCACGGATAGGGCTTATCACAATACAGGGCGATATCCCTTTGGGGTTCGGCAGGCATATTGAGATATCCCAGCATCTCCTCTAATCTGCCGTCACCTTTGATCTCGTCAAATTTTCCTGCGGCAGTCTCCGTGCAGTCCTCCAGGACAAAAAGCCCTTTGAGATCCAGCTGCTCCCCTCTCACATAGGTATTGTCTATATGAAGAAGAAAAGCACCCTTAACGGCTACGCCGCACATCTTAAGGACATAATACTGGAATGCGGCGTCCTCAAGGTAGATCTCCGAAACCTCGGTAGAGCTTTTCACCTCCACCAGATCCCAGCCGTCACCGTTTCTGTGCAGTATGTCTACGGCGCAGAACAGGGAACCATAGCAAAAGCATGCCTCGGCAATATTCTCGGCGGATTCCATGAGCCTTCTGGTCCTCTCCGCCATTTTGTTCTTATCGGCATTGAACTCGACCAGATCATATCCGCCGAAGTACCCTCTTGCCAGTTCGCCCACCTTAGTCCCGTTATCCAGCACACTCTGGCTTGCAGCAGCCTCTCCCAGTTCAGGACAATGCTCATCCAGCCACAGCATCTTTGGGCACTGCAGTCCCTTACAGTATTTCGATTTTGTCAGCTCACATCCCATCGGCAGTTTCTCCGTCGTCAAGCATTCTTCCGGCAAAGCATGTAACTACAGCTCAGCTATCAGTGTCTTCAGGGCAGTGCCGTCCTTTGTCTTCCAGTAGGCCGGTCCGTTCAAGGTCTCTATCTTGGCGGCTATATTATTCTTCTTGCGGTAAAGGTTGATCGCGGCGATTCCCGCTCTCGAAGAGCTTTGGTAATAACCGAGCTTTTTCCCGTTCGCATTGTAATATGGCCGGCCTTCCTCATCCAGCACCAGCATATAACATTCCCTATCCTTGGGATCGTATTCCGCGACCGCATGATAGCACACGCCGTCATACTTCATAAGGAACTCTGTCCCATCCTGGATCTTTCCGGCGTTGTACAGATCGGTGAAACTCACGATCTGCCTGCGGATCGTAGATTTGGGAGTTCTTCCGAACTTCCCTTTATCAAGGGACAAAAAGATCTCGTCTAAGATACTCTGATAGTGCGTATATATCACGCAGGATAATTTGGGATCCTTACTATAATCGCTGCTCTTCTCTACATCATCAAAGATCTCATCCAGGATCTCTGAATGTCCGTCATATATTTCATTGCACAGCTGTGTGTTCACCAGGGCCATGGGGTATCCGTTTACCGGCTCCCGCAGATTATTGGCATACTGCTCAAGCAGATACCTCCCGTCCTCGTTTAATTGAGGATGCTCAATACACTTTGCTATCACATAATCATATAATTCCTGATAGGTGATCTGTGTGTAGCTTTTATCGTATGGTCTCTGCTTTGGATCGGGAGTGATGAACAGGCAGATGACCTTTTGGCCGCTTTTGCGATGCCCCTCCACATAATCCCTGTAATCCTTAGTCTGTCCCACATCCGTCCCGTTCATATTTTCCCTGGCCTTGACCTTATTCTCTATCACAAGGACAAGCTCGTCATTCTCACCGTACACATCTATGGAACGTTTTTTCTCGTCGAAGGTAAAAGTCCATTCCGTCTCAAAATGCATGGTATCCAGATCCATCTCAAAAACCGTTTTCAAAGACAGATCCTTTGTATCACTCTTTATCATATAGAGAGAAAGCAGCCTGGCCAGGGGATAATGCCCCAGACAGAGGCTTGACCTGGGATCGAGCAGCCAGCACAGGAAAGAGCTGTGCCAATGTTCCGTGTGCGTCTGGCCCACGATCGTAAATACATTTGTTTTTTCCTGAAAGTATTTTAGCTGCTGGAACTGCCTGCTTGCAATCAGCTCTTCTGCCTGTTCTATATTCAA
>CANRMK010000145.1 GCA_947631715.1 uncultured Acetatifactor sp. | reverse complement strand
GAAGCAGTGGGAGGAAGCATAGCGCAGGTAAAGGAAATCTTTATCACCGTTTTTTTGTTTGCTCACGGATATGCGAGCATCATCGCCAACAATTCGCTGGAATACGACGAGGAGCTTATAAAATCCCATTTGGAGCGGGCCTATAAGGGCGCGGTATCGGCAGTGCGGGAGGAAATGTAATGAAAGATCAACAAATGATCGAGAATCACAAAAAGAGTGCTGTCCTCACGATGCCAGGTGCGGCAATCATGATATTATTGACGGTGACAAAAATTGTGCCAGCATCAAAAATAGCAGGGTATTCCGTATTTGTGGGAATCGCATTTTTCTTTCTTACGGAGGCTGTCAGCAAGGCACCGAGATCTGAATCGGGATTGCGCTTTCATACGATTTTAGAGGATCTTAAAAAGCCGGGAGTGATTGCCTGGGTACTGCTGCCAATCGTGAGCGGCATTGTCATCAACGTTGTGGGAAATCTGATCTTTCACGGAGAATTTTTCGACCATGTCATGGGGCGGGCAGGTTCTATCCTGTCTTTTGATAAAACTGCGCTGCTGGCAGGTCAGATCCTCATTGCGGCGTTCGGCGAGGAGATCGCATATCGAGGCTTCTTCCTCGGGAAAGGCATGAAGATACTTCCGTTCTGGCTCTGCGCGGTCGTTTCATCGCTTACTTTTGCAGCAGGGCACATTGCCGCAGGGAACATAGGAATTGTAATTTATGACGTTGCCGGCGTATTCATCGACAGCTTGATCTTCTCTGTGGTCTATCGTAAATCGGGCAACTGCGCGATCAGCACACTTTCGCACATTCTCGCGAACACAGCGGCGCTTGTTGAAGTATTCCTGTTCTTTTAACTCGGGATTCACTTCCGCCAGTCGCGCCTGCGATGGCTTTTATTTTGACAGCTCACAAACAATATTCTTTGATATAATCCGCAAAATATGGTAATGCCAGAGATACATACGCCTGGCGGCTCTCCAGAATCCCACGCTTAATCAATCTGTCTCGGTACATAGAATAATAAATGTGGTCGTAAAAGGGTTCTGCATAGGAAATCACCTCTTTATACTTTCTGTTATTCTTTATAGTTTTTATAATTCTTTATACTTTTTCTTATATTTTATACTTCTTTATACTTTTTTACAAGTCCAGATATTTCATCAAAATTGGACCTGCTGAATCAATATAAATCTCTGTAGTATTGGTTTGACAGTATTCCACAAATAGAATATCATTCTTCTAAAGGAGACTGGCCGCAATGCTCCGAATTCCCTCAACTATTTCCGGACAGCGCAGAAGCAATACACGGAAGCTGACCAATGCTTTTTTAGAGTTTACAGAAATTATGGAAAGAACAGAGAGAAAGGATAAAGGTGCTGTTATGCAGAGACATACAACGATCCGATATGCAGAGATTCAGGATTTTCCTGTTTTAAAGGAGCATGACGAACATATTTCGGAATCTGAATTAAAAAAACTCATTCCGGCAGGGAAGATCCTCGTCATGTATGAGGGGGACAACCTGATCGGGTGGCTGAGGTTCGGGCTCTTTTGGGACAATATTCCGTTTATGAATATGTTGTATATTTTAGACGGTTACAGAGGGAAAGGGAACGGGACGGAGCTTGTCTCATTTTGGGAAAGGGAAATGGCACAGGCGGGGTATGGACAAGCTTTGACCTCCACACAGTCTGATGAAAAGGCGCAGTTCTTTTATCGGAAAATCGGTTACACCGAATGCGGTGCACTTTTGCTGCCGAAAGAGCCTTTGGAGATGTTCTTTCTGAAAGTATTCGGGCAAAATCACCGCAGTTCATAGGGCGTGATCTGGTACACGTAATAATTCAGCCAGTTGCTGTACAGATTATTGCTGTGGGATCTCCACTGCAACAGAGGCTTTTTCTCCGGATCGTCATCCGGGAAATAATTGCAGGGAATCTGAATGGGAAGCCCCTTGGCCAGATCCCGCTGATATTCGTTGCGCAGAGTATACCTGTCATACTCCGGGTGTCCCGTTACAAAGATCTTTTTCCCCTCCTCAGCAATCGCGAGAAAAACCCCCGCCTCCGGGGACTCTGCCAGTATTGTCAGCTCCCTGCAGTCATGAATGGCCTGGGCCGGCGTCTCTGTATGACGGCTGTGGGGAGCCAGGAACAGATCATCAAATCCCCTGACCAGCGGAATCTTCCTGTTCGACACCCGATGTTCATAAATGCCGAAAAGCTTCCGGGGCAGGGCTTTCTTGTTGATGCCGTAATAGTGGTACATGCCGGCCTGCGCAGCCCAGCAGATATGCAGAGTGGAGGTCACATGAGTTTCCGCCCAGTCAAAGATCTCACAGATCTCATCCCAGTAGTCCACCTCTTCAAAGGCAATGTCCTCCACCGGGGCTCCCGTGATGATCATGCCGTCGAACCTTTTCTCCCGGATTTCATCGAACGTAGTGTAAAATTTGTTCAGATGGCTGGCCGGCGTATTCAGGGACACATGGCTCTTTACATTCATAAATGTCACATCCACCTGAAGCGGCGTATTCGACAGCGCCCTCAAAAGCTGAAGCTCCGTATCCTGCTTGACGGGCATATTGTTCAAGATCAGCACCTGAAGCGGGCGGATATCCTGATGGACAGCCCGGAATTCATCCATCACAAATATATTTTCATTTTCCAGGATCTCCCTTGCCGGAAGATCGCTCTGTGTCTTGATCGGCATACTCTTATTCCCCTTATTCTGTCATTGCTGCGGGCCCTGTCCGCATCTCCGCGTCCGATTCCCTTACATCTGCGCCGGAATTCCGTACTGTTCCAGGAAATCCTCCTCAGAAAGGATGGGCACGTTCAGCTCCTTGGCCGTCTTATTCTTGGAAGAGTTCGACGCAATGTCGTTGTTGATCAGGCAGACCGTCTTCCTGGTAACGCTTCCCGTCACCTTGCCGCCCCGCTGTTCGATGGCTTCTTTCAGATCGCTGCGGCTTCCGAAATGCCTCAAGCTTCCCGTGACCACGAAGCTCATGCCCCCCAGCGTCTGACTGCCCTCCTCCGCCTCGGGCGCCTCGATCCGCAGCTCCTGCAGAAGCCTCTCCAGCTTTGCCATATTATCCCTATCCCGCATATAATCCGTCACAGCGGAGGCGATCACCTCTCCCACTCCCTCCACTGCGCTCAGCTCTTCTGCGTCCGCATTCCGCAGCTTCTCCAGATCATAGTCAAAATAGCGGCAGAGCATTCTGGCGTTGGCCGCCCCTATGTTTTCGATCCCCAGGCCATAGATCAGCCGGGGCAGCGTGGTATTCCGCGCCTGTTCAATGCTGTCCAGCAGATTTTGACAGGATTTCTCACCGAATCCTTCCATCTCCACGATCTTCTCCCGGTGCTCCTCCAGGTGGAACAGATCCGCATATTCGTGGATCATGCCCCTGTCGATGAGCTTCTCCAGAGTGGCCTCGGAGAGGCCGTCTATATTCAGGGCGTCCCGGCTCACGAACAGGGTGAACGCCTTGATCTGCTTGGCGGGACATTTGTCACTCACACAGTAGAGCGTCTGCACATCGTTCACCTGGCGGATCTCCGTCTTGCCGCCGCAGACCGGGCAGGCCTTTGGGATCTCTATGGTATCGCTGCAGGTCAGGTTCTCCGCAATCTGCGGAATGATCATATTCGCCTTGTAGACCGTGATCTGATCCCCGATCCCGAGCTTAAGCCCCTTTAAAATGCTGACATTGTGCACCGAAGCCCTGCTCACCGTGGTGCCCTCCAGCTCCACCGGCTCAAAGACTGCCACGGGATTGATCAGCCCCGTGCGGCTGGCGCTCCATTCGATCTCTTTCAGCGTGGTCTCCCGCAGCTCATCGGCCCACTTGAACGCAATGGAATGGCGTGGGAATTTTGCGGTCCTGCCAAGG
Source organism: uncultured Acetatifactor sp. (assembly GCA_947631715.1). Classification (GTDB taxonomy): domain Bacteria; phylum Bacillota; class Clostridia; order Lachnospirales; family Lachnospiraceae; genus Acetatifactor. The sequence continues at coordinate 2,421 of CANRMK010000145.1, read as the reverse complement.
GATTCCCCGTAAGAGATACTTTCATAGCTCAGTACCAGGCCGTCCGAGGGTATGTCGTTTCCCTCGATCTTTTTTTCAAATAAATCTATGGTATCCAGAATGTTTTCCTCTGTCACCCCATAGTGCTCTACCACCTGGAAGCCCTGCTGGGAAAGGAACCTGAACTGTTCCTCCCGGGAATCGTGAAAATCCACCCCCTGGGCCGTCACCAGCGAAAAAGCGTAGAACTGCACATTCCGCTTCGCCGTGATCTCATTGTTGAGCTGGCGGACGGAACCGCTGCACAGATTTCTGGGGTTCTTATATTTCGCCTCCGTGTCCGGAATCCCCGCATTGATTTTCTCAAAATCCGAATAGCTGATCACTGCCTCCCCCCGGAGCACGAGTTGGCCGGTAAAGGAAATGGACAGGGGCAGGTTCTGAAAGGTCCTGGCATTGTTGGTGATCACTTCCCCGATCTCACCGTTTCCTCTGGTCACAGCTTTTGCAAGTTTTCCGTCAAGATACGTGAGAACAATGGTGAGACCATCCAGTTTCCAGCTCAAAATTGCAGGATTTCCCTCCAGCCAGTCCCGGAGGGCTTCCCTGCTTTTCGTCTTGTCCAGGGACAGCATCGGCGCTTCATGCCGCTCTTTCGGCAGCTCGTCTACCGCCTCGTATCCCACGTTCACCGTGGGACTGTCGGAGAGCACCATTCCCGTCTCCCGCTCCAGCGCCTGCAGCTCGTCGTACAGGGCATCGTACTCACGGTTGCTCATGATCTCCCTGTCCTCCGCATAATAGGCCCGGGACGCCCGCTTCAAGGTCTCCACAAGATATTTGATCCGTTCTGTTTTTTCATACTGCATTTTGTGTTCCACCCAGCCAATTATTTTTCGTGAACTCCAGTCCGCAGTCCCGGTACAGGCGTTCCACTTCCTCCGCAGGCAGCTCACGATACTCCCCCGGCCTCAGACCGTCCAGAACAATATGCATGACCCTCACCCGCTTTATGCCCCTCACCCGGTAACCACAGGCGGTGCACATCCGTCTGATCTGCCTGTTCAGCCCCTGCGTCAGGACGATCCGGAACGTATTTTTCCCCAGTTTTTCCAGCTCACATTCCCTGGTCTTTACCTCCAGATCCTTTAAATAGATTCCCCTGGACATTTTGCTTAAAAAAACATCTGTTATTTCTTTGTCCACCCTGACAATGTATTCTTTTTCATGCCGTTCGGACCCCCGCATCATTTTCTGGATCAGGTCCCCGTCGTTGCTCAGCAGAAGCAGCCCCTCGGAATCCCTGTCAAGCCTCCCCGCATAGGTCACGCGCACAGGATAGCGGATCGCATCTGCCACGGTCTTTTCCGCATGTGGATCCCGCTCCGTGCAGGTGATCCCCACAGGCTTATAATACGCCAGCACTACTTTATCCCTTGGGGCGCTTACCGGCTTCCCCGATACAGTGACCAGATCCCGATCCGTCACCGTCTGTCCCGGCGAGGCCGTGATCCCGTTGACCTCCACTCTGCCCTGGCTGATCAGCCGGTCCGCGTCCCGCCTGGAGCAGACGCCGCAGTGGGCAATGTATTTATTCAGTCTGATCTGTTCCATGGTACTCTTCCATCTCCTCGATCCGGCAGATTTCCGGTATGCCGTCTCCTGCGGTCAGCCCCGTCTTTGCCATTTTGTCCGCCAGCTCATTATAATATACGCCGGAGTGGGCAGGCACCTTGGCAAAGCGGATCTCAATTCCCTTTCCCCACTCCCGCATGGACGCAGCATATTTTCCGGTCAATTCGGTCTTTGCCCTCCAGGCTCCTGTGACCCACTTTTCAATGCCCTCATAATCATAGCGGATCTCCACTCCCAGGAAATGACTGCGCATAGCGCACTTTACCGCATACATGGCCCCCAGCATCTCGCCGGTCACATTCCGATGCTTCAGAGACTGCTCGCTGTCTCCGTTTCCGAAGCTGGTAAAGATCCGTCCGTCCGGCAGCAGGAACACACAGCCGAACGCATATTTTTTCAGCGAATCGTCATAGCTGCCGTCCACATAGGCCAAAAGGAACCCCTCCTTTGGCAGACAGGCCTGATGCCCGTCCGTCTGCTCCAGGAGACGGGATTTCTCCTCCGCATCGGAAAAATGCAGACAGTATTGGCTCCCCAGATACTGCTTTGCCTCCTCCAGGCAGGAAAACCCCTTATATTCCGCCCCTGGATATCCATCCACAGAGGCTCTGCAGTCCGGCCAATTATTAAAAACGCCTGTTACTTTTCCTTTTTTGACACCGTAATATTTTTTTGCCGCCATCTATCCCCCAAAGCTTCCGCCGGCGTATCAGCAGCCGCCCTCTTCTGTGAAGCGGCGGCCCGGGAAAGCCCTAAACATGATTATATCAATTTTTCAGCTGCAATGCCACACTTATTTCCGGGAAA
>CANRMK010000144.1 GCA_947631715.1 uncultured Acetatifactor sp. | reverse complement strand
CGCTCCCCGAAAGAGCGCTGCATGAAGTTAGAGGAGGACAGCTCCGGCACAGGCCTGCGCCTGCCGAACAGGGTGGTGACATACCCTTTTTCTTTTGCCCCGCTCACCAGGCTGTCCAGAAACTCTTTTACTTTCGGATAGGTTGTGAAATACTGCTCGATGTACTCAGCGGCCTCCTGCCTGCTGATGCTTAAGTCCTGGCTCAGCCCAAAGGAGCTGATGCCGTAGACGATGCCGAAGTTCACCGCCTTGGCGTTTCGCCGCTGAAGAGCCGTCACCTGGTCAAAGGGCGTGTGGAACACCTTTGCCGCGGTGATCCTGTGGATATCCTGATCCATGCGGTAGGCTTCTATGAGCTGTTCGTCCCCGGACATATGGGCCAGCACCCGAAGCTCGATCTGGGAATAATCCGCGTCCATGAACACATACCCGTCCCTGGGCACGAACACTTTCCGGATCAGCCTCCCCTGCTCCGTCCGCATGGGGATATTCTGGAGGTTCGGCTCCGTGGAGCTGATGCGGCCCGTGGCTGTAATGGTCTGATTAAAATTCGTGTGGATCCTGTCGTCCGGTCCGATAAAGGCCGCCAGCCCGTCCGCATAGGTGGACTTTAACTTCGCAAGCCCCCGGTATTCCAGGATATCCCGCACTATGGGATTCTCCTCCGCAAGCTTTTCCAGCACGTCCGCGGCGGTAGAGTAACCGGTCTTTGTCTTCTTGCCGCCTTTCATTCCCATTTTTTCAAAGAGGATCTCTCCCAGCTGTCTGGGGGAATTGATGTTGAACACTGTGCCCGCCTGGGCATAGATAGAAGCCTCCAGCTTCCCGATCTGCTGGACCAGCAGATCCCCGTAAGCCTTTAACTCCTCCCTGCGGACCTTAACGCCCTCCCGTTCCATGTCATAAAGCACAAGGGAAAGGGGCATTTCTATCTCACCCATCAGCCGGTCCATGCCCGTCTCCCGCAGCTTTTTCTCAAGGACCTCCCGGGCCCTTTGGGACACCCATGCCCCATAGCAGCAATACTGGAAAAAATTGTCCGACCGCTCCAGGGCCGACGTTCTCCACCCGCCCTTTCCAAGCAGCTCCGCCCTGCCCGGAAGCATTACCCCCAGATGCTCTGAGGCGATGGTCTCCAGGTCGTAATCGCTTTTCAGAGGATTTAATAAATACGCCCCGATCAGCACGTCAAAATACCGCTCCGGCCTATCCTGATCCAGATACCCGTACTGTTTCTTGATGTCAAAGGCAGCTATGGCGCAGCGCCCCGAAAGCCTTACAAAGGCTTCCCTTAGTTCGTTCTCCTCCCCGTCGTTTCCGGCCTCCTCAAACAGAGAGAGCTGTCCGTCTTTCTCGGGAGCAACCGGATAAAAATAAGTCTCCCCGGTCTCCGTGCACACAGCAGCGCCGAACAGCCTGTGATCCTCTACCGCCAGAAAGATCCCCGGCCTGTCTCCCTCCTGGATCCTATCCAGCCGTTTTAGGAAATCTTTCAAGGAATCCTCCCGGTGGAAATGCTCCGCAGTCTTTTGCCCCGCCGCCTCCGCATCGGCACTTTCGAACCGGGAAAGCATATTTTTAAATTCCAACTGTTTGAACAGCTGGTACGCTTCCCGGGTGTAAAAGCCCTCCGCCCTGGCCTTTTGATAGTCCAGGCAGATATCGCAGTCCGTTTTTATGGTGGCAAGGATTTTGCTCAGATCCGCCAGGTCCCTGTTTTCTTTCAGGGACTCACGAATACTCTTTTTTGTGATCTCCTCCACATGTTCATAGATCTGATCCAGAGATCCATACTGCATCATCAGTTCCGTGGCCGTCTTTTCTCCCACCTTGGGAACGCCGGGGATATTGTCGGAGGTATCTCCCATCAGCGCTTTCAGGTCTATGAACTGCTGGGGCGTCACATGGTAGACCCGCTCCACGTCCTCCGGATAATAGTCCTCGATCTCCGTCCTGCCCTGTCTTGTCTTCGGAATCCTGATCTTGACGGACCGATCCGCTATCTGCAACAGATCCCGGTCCCCGGACACCAGAGACACCAAAAGCCCCTCCGCCGCCGCTTTCTTTGCCAATGTACCCAGGATATCGTCCGCCTCCAGCCCTGCCTGCTCCACAATGACCACGTTCATGGCCCGAAGCACGTCTTTCATCACAGGCACCTGCTCCCGCAGCTCCTCCGGCATGGCTTTCCGCGTGCCCTTGTAGTCCGCATAAATCTCATGGCGGAACGTTGGGGCGTGCACATCAAAGGCCACCGCCAGATAATCGGGCTTTTCCTCCTCCAGGATCTTAAAGAGTATGTTGAGGAACCCGTATATGGCATTGGTGTGGAGCCCCTGGGCGTTGCTCAGATCGGGTACGCCGTAAAAGGCTCTGTTCAAAATACTGTGTCCGTCTATCAAAACAAGTTTTTCGCTCATTCCCTCATTCCGCCCGCATAGACCCTTTCCCATACGATTTTCTCAGATCAGGAACCACAGGATCGCCGCCGCCAGACAGCCCGCGGCGGCAGCCTCCAGCGCCAGGCCCGCCTTAAGGAACCTGTCGTATCGTCTGATCTTCTTTTTTCCTGCCTTAAGCCTTTCGTCCAGCTCTCCCTGGAGATCGAAAACGCTGCCGTCCTCCAGCCGCGAAACGCCCTCCGTCACCAGAAACTGGATCGTCAGCTCCTCCTGACAGTCCCTGCAGTTCTCCATATGTTCGCTGAATTTTTTCAGAGACTGATGATCCATCCGGCCGGCGATATAATCCGGGATCATTCTCTCAAACTCTTTACAGTCCATATTTCACCCTATGCCGGAGCTGCCGCCCTCCGGTCCCTGCCGCGCTGCCCCATTCTGCAGGCAGTCAGTCCTGTGCCACCACTTCCCGGTAGAACTCCGCATAATCCGTGCGCTTGTCCTTGGTGAACTGAATGGCGCTTCTGGGGTGCTGATTCAACAGCCCCGTCATCAGGTACTGCAGGTCATAGCCCCAGACAACACCGTCCGCTTTCAGCTTTCCAATGTATTTATCGATAAACTGAATGGCAGGATACACATTGTACTTGGGGTTCTTTAGGAAGCCCAGCAGAAGCTCCATAGCGCAGTTGCCGGCTCCTCTCCCCATGGAGGCATAGGTGGCGTCCAGCCAGTCCACGCCGTCTCCCACGGCTTCAATGGTGTTGGCAAAGGCCAACTGCTGGTTATTGTGGGCGTGGATACCCACTTTCTTATTGTACTTTGCCGCCATGTTTAGATACAGATCCGCCAGACGGGCTATCTGTTCCGGATACATAGCGCCGTAACTGTCCACGATATAGAACACATCAACGGGAGTCTGCCCCAGGATATCCAGAGCCGCTCTTAAGTCTCCCTCCTGGGCATTGGAGATTGCCATGATGTTGCAGCTCACCTCATACCCTTTCCTGGCCGCGTCCTCGATCATGTCCACCGCACCAGGAATGGTGTTCAGGTAGGTAGCCACCCGGATCAGGTCGATGGGACTGTCCGCTCTGTTGATGATATCCTTCTTATAGTCGCAGCGCCCCACGTCCGCCATAACGGAGATCTTCAAATCCGTATCATTGTCTCCCACAATGGCGCGGATATCATCGTCATTGCTGAACTTCCACTTGCCGAATTTGCTCTCGTCGAACATTTCCCTGGAGGCCTTGTAGCCGAATTCCATATAGTCCACGCCGGTCTTTAGGTTCGTCTGATAAAGAGCCCTCACAAATTCATCTGAAAAGTAAAAATCGTTCACCAGTCCCCCGTCCCGCAGAGTCGCATCTACGACCTGTACCCCCGGACGGTATTCCATCAGCTTTGATATCTCTTTCATTGCACCTTTCTCCTCTCTGTAATGCCATTTGATTTTAGCAGTTTAAAGTGCAAAGGTCAAGAGTTTGTGGAAATCGCATCCAGTGCCTGGGACAGATCGGCGATCAAATCCTCCTTATCCTCCAGGCCGCAGGAGATCCGGATCAGTCCCGCCGGCACTCCCGCCGCTTTCAGCTGTTCCTCGTTCATCTGCCTGTGAGTGGAGGTGGCCGGATTCAGACAGCATGTCCTCGCATCGGCCACATGGGTCTCAATGGCTGCCAGCTTTAAGTTCTTCATGAAGATCTCCGCAGCTTCCTTTCCGCCCTGCAGTTCAAAGGAAACCACGCCGCAGCCGCCGTTGGGAAGATACTTTCTCGCACGCTCATAATACCTGTCCGTCTTAAGCCCCGGGTAGCTGACGCACTTCACCTTTGGGTGGCTGGCCAAAAACTCCGCCACAGCCTGACCGTTCTCCACATGCCTCGGCATTCTCACATGCAGAGATTCCAGCCCGAGATTTAAGTAGAAAGCGTTCTGGGGCGCCTGGATACAGCCCAGATCCCGCATCAGCTGGGACGTGGCCTTTGTGATGAACGCGCCCTCTTTCCCGAATTTCTCCGCATATGTGACCCCGTGATAGGACTCGTCCGGAGTGCAGAGCCCCGGGAATTTATCGGCGTGGGCCATCCAGTCGAACTTTCCGGAGTCCACAATGGCGCCGCCCACCGCCGCCCCGTGGCCGTCCATATACTTTGTGGTGGAATGGGTCACGATATCCGCTCCCCATTCGATAGGCCTGCAGTTTACAGGGGTGGGGAACGTATTGTCCACGATCAGCGGCACGCCGTGGGCATGGGCCGCTTTCGCAAATCTCTCGATATCCAGCACAGTGAGGGCAGGGTTGGCAATGGTTTCACCGAATACCGCCCTGGTATTGTCCCGAAACGCCGCCTCCAGCTCCTCGTCCGTGCAGTCAGGGGAGACAAATGTGGCGTCGATCCCCATCTTCGCCATAGTCACGGAGATCAGGTTATAAGTCCCGCCGTATATGGAGGAAGACGCCACAATGTGGGAGCCTGTCTCGCAGATATTGAACAGCGCCATGAAATTCGCCGCCTGCCCGGAGGAGGTCAGCATAGCCGCGCTGCCTCCCTCCAAAGCCGCAATCTTCGCCGCCACCATATCGTTGGTGGGATTCTGCAGCCTGGTGTAAAAATATCCGGAGGCCTCCAGGTCAAACAGCTTCCCCATGTCTTCGCTGGTCTCATAGCGGAAAGTGGTAGACTGTATGATGGGGATCTGCCTGGGTTCCCCGTTTCCGGGGGTATATCCCCCCTGTACACATTCCGTTCCGATCAAATGTCCGTTCATTTTGCTTTTCCTCTTTTCCTCGTTTTTTCTTTTTCCTCTTTTTTTCTTTTTCCCGTTTTTTCTTTTTCTGTTTTTCTTTACTTATTTTTCTTTTCTTTTTCTTTTCGGGTCCGTTCAGCCGCCTGCTTTGCGCTGTTGCCTTTTTGCTCAAAACAATACTGATTTCGATACTTTTATTTTATTCAAAGCATGCCCTTGTGTCAATAAAATGAAAAAGAGAACTTCTTGTACGCAAAATCCGCCTGAAGCTTGCTTTTTCAGGCAAAGGTAGACTTCCTCACATTTGGGTGATATAATAATAAATGTTAAATGGACGGCTGTTCGACAGATTCATATTTTAAAAACGAGGAAAGAAGGGGTAGAAATGAAACTATTCATCAAAGGTAAAATGTTCGACAAGCTGGATAAGGTAACTGTGACCGGAGAAAATGACGAGGCGCTCTATTATCTTGAGCGTGACACCTCGGCGGAAGGCCATATGATATCTGTAACCGGCGCAGATGGCCAAAAGCTCGGAGACATTGAGCAGCGGGGCGCCACGGGGCTGGTTTCCTTTGCAGTTCTCAAGGACGGGGCAGAAATTGCGGTCGTAGAACGGAAATCGAAAGTCTCGATCCAGCCGAATTTCGTTGTCAAAGGCCTGGACTGGGATGTTGCAGGCAGCATTGTCAGCACCAAATACAAAGTGACAAAAGGTGACAAAAACATCGGAACTCTCAAGGTGGCGCTCTTAAAGAGTGAGCTCGATATCGTCGATGACGCGGATCCTGTTGTCGTGCTGGCTGTTGTCATGGCAATTCGCAACATGCTGTTCCGCGCTTCGATCGCCGGAGCAGCAGCGGCAACCGCCGGGGCTGGCATTCACGGCTGACGCAATCTGCCGAAAGCGATGTGCATGTCCATTTCCTCAGCCAGTTTCAAGGCGCTGCCATTTCCGGCAGCGCCTTAAATACTCTATCTATATTCTTCCGTCACATCCAGGCCGTCCAGGCTGCACGCCCTGCCGTCCGTCATAGGAGGCCATTTCTCCAGATAGACCCAATCCTCCCTGTACAGCGCATACACCCGGATCACAAGCTCCTCCGGGAAGTCAAAATATCCGAGACTCACCGGCACCTTCTGGCCTGTGTAAAAGTGGTCGTTTATCTTTTTCCCCTGGGCCCGGAT